>BEII01000142.1 GCA_002898935.1 bacterium HR32 | reverse complement strand
AAGAAGGCCGAGATCCCAACGAAGGCGCCCAGGATCAGGAGCACCCCTACCACCAGTTCACCGTACGCGATGAGTTTCCCGAAGAAGCCCTCCGCGCCGATGCTCAGCAGCCACGCCAGGAAGTCCCGGTACCAGTCGAAGGCCACGGGCGGCCGGGCCGGGGGCGGCGGTACCTGAATGGCCCGCTCCCAGAACGCACGCACCGCGGCACCGGTCTGGACCCACTCTGGGTGGCCCACCTTGTGCAGCGCGGCGTCGATCCACTTGTATCCGAGCCAGACCCGCAGCAGCAACCACAACCACGCGAACCGGGTGCTGTTGAACAACTCCTGCACGAAGGGTGGGTCCTGGAAGAACTCCCGCTCCTGCCTCGCCATGGTCATCACCTCCCGGCCCCACCCTACCTGGCGGTAGGATCGGCCACCATCCGCCCGAGGCGGGATCTTGGGGCTGGGAGGTTCCCCAGGATCGGTCGGGTGCAAGACCGACCCTTCCATCCGGCGGCGCACCGATGCGACCCTGATGGCGCGCGCCGTGCCGTTGCCATAGACTGAACGCGAGCTGGTCAGCGACAGCACCAGAAAGGGGTGCACGGTGAGCGTCGTCATCCGGAAGATCTTGGCGGCTACGGACTTCTCCCCGGCCTCAGAGGGGGCCCTGCGCTGGGCCGACTTCCTCGCCAGCCGGCTCGGCGCGGAGCTTGTCCTGTTCCACGCCTTCTCCCTGGACCCCGCGCTCCTGGCGGGGCCTACTGGGGTCGCGGTGGACCTGGCGTCGAGGCTGCTCGACGAGGTGCGGCGTGCCGCGGAGGAGTCCATGCGGGAGCTGCAGACCCGTTTCCCTCGGGCGCGCGCCGTGATCGAACAAGCTCCCGCCCGCGAGGGCATCGTGCGTGCCGCCCATGCCCAGCAAGCCGACCTGGTTTGCGTGGGCACCCACGGGCGTACGGGCCTGCCGCGGCTGCTCCAAGGGAGCGTGGCCCAGCACGTGGTGGTCCACAGCCCCGTCCCGGTCCTCACGGTCCGTCAAGACGACCGGCCGGCCCGCCTGCGGTGCATCCTCGCACCCACGGACTTCTCGCCCCCCGCGGACGCCGCTCTGCCCTGGGCGGACTTCCTCGCCCGTGCCTTCGACGCCCGTCTGGTGCTGCTCCACGTGGTGGAGGTCACCTACGAGACGATTCTCGATCTGCCGCGAGCGGCCCGGGCCGAACCCGTGGGAGAGGCCCTAGCGAGGGAGCTGCAGGAGCGGGCGCGGAGGGAGCTGGAATCGCGAGCGCAGAGCCTCGGCCCTTGCGAGCTGGTCCTCCGCACCGGGCTGGGCGCAGGGCTCTCACGCCAGACCATCGTGGAGGTCGCCCAGGAGGTGGACGCTGATCTTGTGGTGATCGGGACCCACGGACGCACGGGAGTGGAGCGTATCCTGTTCGGAAGCGTGGCCGAGCACGTGGTGCGCACGAGCCCCGTCCCCGTGTTGACCGTGCGGCAGCCGCGCAGCTCGTAGCCCAAGAAGCGAGGTACGCCGCTGCACGGGGTGTACGGAGCCCCTCGGAGGTTCCCCATAGCAGGGCTTCCCAGGACGCCCTTACAACTCCACACCCACGGAAACCTGTCCGAGTCGCCAGCGGGGTACCTTTCTCCCTCGCCCTCCGTGCGAAGCGCAACGGGCGCGCCCCGGAAACCCTCCACACTGCACGTTCTCCCGAGTTCAACTGCAGTACTCCGCCCGCGGCGTGGGCGGCTGCTACCCGAGCCGCTTGCGGGCACCGCCCCGTGGACCCTCCCACGGACTCGTCCCTCCCTGAGTTGACACGGGCGGAGCCCGCGGCAGTATACTCCGCCCCGGAGCGGTCTCAAAAACCTGCTCGGGAGGATGCCATGCCGCTCATCGCCACAGAGAGTGGGAAGAAGATCTTCCTCACAGAGGACGGAAGAAAGCTCGTCACCGTCCTCCCCGGGGACGGGATCGGTCCTGAGTGTGTGGAATCCACCTTGAGGATCCTGTAGGCGGCCCGAGCCCCCTTGGCCTTTGAGATCCACGAGGCAGGGGCCAGCGTCTTCAAAAAGGGCCTTGCCTCCGGCGTACCCCCGGAGACGATAGAGTCCATCCGCAAGACCCGCGTGGTCCTCAAGGGGCCCCTTGAGACCCCGGTGGGCTACGGAGAGAAAAGTGCCAACGTCACCCTGAGAAAACTCTTTGAGACCTACGCCAACGTCCGCCCAGTACGTGAGTTCCCCAACGTGCCCACCCCCTACTCGGGCCGGGGCGTTGACCTCGTGGTGGTGCGCGAGAACGTCGAGGACCTCTATGCCGGGATCGAGCACATGCAGACGCCCGGGGTCGCCCAGACCCTGAAGCTCATCTCCCACAAAGGGGCGCAAAAGATCGTGCGCTTCGCTTTCGAACTCGCCCGGGCGGAGGGCCGAAAGAAGGTCCACTGCGCGACCAAGTCGAACATTATGAAGCTGAGCGAGGGCACGCTGAAGCGGGTCTTCGAGGAAGTGGCCCAGGAGTATCCGGACGTCGAGGCCCAGCACATCATCGTGGACAACGCGGCCCACCAGCTGGTGAAGCGTCCAGAGCAGTTTGAGGTCATCGTCACCACCAACATGAACGGAGACATTCTCTCCGACCTTACCTCGGGCCTCATCGGAGGGCTCGGCTTCGCCCCCTCTGCCAACATCGGCAACGAGGTGGCCATCTTTGAGGCCGTCCACGGCTCCGCCCCCAAGTACGCAGGCAAAGACGTCATCAACCCGACGGCGGTGCTGCTCTCCGCGGTCATGATGCTCCGCTACCTGGAGGACTTCGCCGTCGCAGAGCTCATCGAGAACGCCCTCCTCTACACCTTGGAGGAAGGCAGGGTCCTCACCGGAGACGTGGTGGGTTACGACCGGGGGGCCAAGACGACGGAGTACACCCAGGCCATCATCGAGAACCTGGGTCGGACGCCCCGGACCACCCGGGTGCGAACGTACCACCCTGTCCGGCTGCCCCTGGTAAGCAGCGACCCGGTTTCCGTCCGGGCCAAGAGCCGGCGAGTGGTGGGGGTTGACATTTTCGTGGAAACCGACCTTGCCCCCGAGTCCTTGGGCCACGCCCTGGAGGCCTTAACAGAGAGCAGCCCCTTCCGGCTCAAGATGATCTCCAACCGGGGCACGCAGGTCTATCCACCCACGGGCGGCCTTACCGACCTGGTGGACCACTACCGTTGTCGCTTCCTCTACAGGGGCGACGGAGAAGCGAAGGACCAGGAGATCACCGGCCTGATCCAACGCGTCGGCACCCGCTTCCGCTGGATGCACATCGAGAAGCTCCAGGAGTTTGGTGGGGAGCCCGGCTTCACAAAGGCCCAGGGAGAGGACTAGCCCCTCCTGCCCGACACCTTGGGTCCGGCCACCTCGTCCAGAGGCACGGGCAGCAGAACGTCGCGGGTTGAGGTCGGCGTCCGGGTGCGGCGATCGTACGATCCGCGCAGGGGTCGTCGCGGCCGCTTATCGCCCGCTGCCGCCGGGCCTCGCCTGACCGCCTACTGGCTCGACGAGAAAGGCGAGGAGGCGAGCGCCCAGCACTCAGGCCCTGCAGGCGGCTCCGGCGCGCTCGCGTGTGCGCGCCCTCCACGACCCTCATCGAAATGAGAGAGACGACGGGACCGGCTCCTAGCGGCGCGCGATCCAAGTGGGGGGCCGTACCAGCTCCACCCGGATCCGGGCGTCCAGGACCCGTACGCCCCGCTGGTACACCCGCACAGGGTTCAAGTCGAGTTCCACCACCTGAGGCACGTCGTCGGCCAGGGCACCCACCCGCACCAGCAGATCCTCCAGGACGTCGGTGTCGCACGGCGGGCTGCCCCGGTAGCCCCGCAGGAGGGGGAAGGTCTTCAGCTCCCGCAGCATCTCCGCCGCGTCCCTCCGGCTCAGAGGGGCCAGCCGCAGGGACACGTCCCGCAGCAGCTCCACCAGCACCCCACCCGCCCCGCACGCCACCACGGGTCCAAAGTGGCGGTCGGAGGCCACGCCCACGATCATCTCCAACCCCGGCGGTGCCATCTCCTGGACCAAAAACCCCTCCACGGGGAACCCCGCGGACTGCACGCGGGCCTGCATCTCCCGAGCCGCCCGCTCCACCTCCTGGCGGCCCCCCAGGTCCAGGAGGACGCCTCCCACTTCCGTCTTGTGCACGAGCCCGGGTGCCACCACCTTCAGGGCCACCGGGCCGCCCAGCCGGTCCGCGGCTTCCCCTGCGTCCTCCGGAGTCGGCGCAAACCTCTGCGCCACCAACGGGATCCCGTAGCACCGTAGGAGGGCCTCCGCCTCCCCGGGCAGAAGCCAGCCTGCTCCGCGCTCCACCGCGGTGGCCACCCGGGCCAGGGCCTCGTCCCGGCGGACCCCCTCGGGACGCGCCGGGGGTTCGAGGGGCCGGCTGCGCCACTGGCCGTAGCGGACCGCGTGCGCCAGGGCCCTGGCTGCGGACTCGGGGAAGGCGTACGAAGGGATGCGCAGCTCGCTGCGCCGCAGCAGCTCTGGGACCCCCCGGGCGGACATGAACACGGTGAGCACGGGTTTCTTCTGCGGCCACTGGCCCACCGCGTCCACGATGGCCTGCGCCACGCCCTCCGCCTGGGTCACCAGGGGCGGGACGAAGATCACCACCACCGCGTCCACCCCGGGGTCCGAGCCCACCGCGGCCACCGCCTCCCGGTAGTGCTCCGCGGGCGCGGAGGCGATGAGGTCCACGGGGTTGCTCACGGCCGCGTGGGCCGGCAGCAGCTTCCGCAACCTCCCCTGGGTGGCGGGGCTCAGCACGGGCACCTGGAGCCCCTCCGCCTCGCAGGCGTCCGCGCACAGGATCCCGGGGCCGCCCGCGTTGGTGACAATGGCCACGCGGGGCCCTGCGGGCACGGGTTGGTGTGCCAGCAGGACGGCCACGTCGAACATCTCCTCCAGGCTGTCCGTCCGGATCACCCCCGCCTGCCGGAACAGGGCGTCCACGGTCGCGTCGGAGGCCGCCACCAGGGCTCCTGTGTGGGACGCGGTGGCCCGGACCCCGGAGCCCGTGCGCCCGCTCTTGACAGCCACGATGGGCTTGCGGCGGCTTGCGCGCCGCGCGATGCGGGAGAACTTCCGGGGGTTGCCGAAGGACTCCAGGTACAGGAGGATGACGTCCGTGTTAGGGTCTTCCTCCCAGTAGTTCAACAGGTCGTTGCCGGAGACGTCCGCCTTGTTCCCCACAGATACGAAGGTGGAAAGCCCCAGCCCCAGTTGGTTGGCGTACTCCATCACCGCCAACCCCAGCGCACCGCTTTGTGAGAGGAAGCCCACCCGGCCCGGCGGCGGCAGCACCGGGGCGAAGGTGGCGTTGAGCCGCACCGCGGGGTCGGTGTTCACGATCCCCATGCAGTTGGGGCCGACCAACCGCATGCCCGTGGCCCGGCACACCCGGACCAGCTCCTCCTGCCGGGTGCGCCCTTCCTCCCCCGCCTCGGCGAAACCCGCGGAGATCACCACCAGGGCCCGAATCCCC
>BEII01000141.1 GCA_002898935.1 bacterium HR32 | reverse complement strand
GCTGGCTGTCCGGTTCCTGGACGACGTGGTCACCGTGGGGGCGCCTCGGCATCCACTCCGGGCCCAACGGGAGGCTTCCCTGCGCAGCCGCCGGGTGGGCCTGGGCGTGATGGGGTTGGCGGACGCCATGGCCATGCTCGGCCTGCGGTACGGGGCACAGGAGGCGCTGCGGTGGGCGGAGGACTGCCTGCGCCGGATTCGGGACGCGGCGTACGCGGCCAGCGTGGAGCTGGCGCGGGAGAAGGGAATCTTCCCCGTGTTCGACCCCCGTCGGCACGAGCAGAGTCCTTTCGTACAGCGGCTCCCCGAAGGGCTCCGCCGGGCCCTCCGGCGCTGGGGGCTGCGGAACGCTGCCCTGCTGGCCGTCGCCCCCACGGGGTCCATCTCCCTCCTGGCAGGGGCCTCCAGCGGTATTGAACCCATCTTCGGCATCCGGTACACGCGCCTCGTGGCGGGGCAGCGCCATGCCGCCCAGCACCCTCTGTTGGACCTTTACCGCCGCGAGACGGGGAGAGACGACCCCGACTGGCCCACCGCCCACCAGGTGGACCCCCTGAGCCGGGTGCGGCTGCAGGCCGCCGCGCAGCGGTACGTGGACCAGAGCATCTCCTCCACCGTGAACCTGCCGGCCTCCGCAGGCCGGGAAGTGGTGGAGCGGGTGTACCGCGCTGCGTGGGAGCTGGGGTGCAAGGGGATCACGGTGTTCCGGGAGGGCAGCCGGGCCCCGGTGTTGGAGGCGGCGGGTTCCCCGGTGGCGGTCTGCACCCTGTGCGAGCCAGGCCCGGAAGGAGCGGATTCCCCTCCTTCCCCTTGAGGGGCGGGTTCACAACCCGTTTCCGTCCACCGCGTCCACCACCCTGAGGAAGGGGACTTCCGCGGCCCGGCATACGGCTTCCACGGCGGTGGCGTCGGGGGCCTGGAACAGGTACATGACGCGCCCGTCGACCGGCACCCAGATGGCGCGCAGGTACCGGACCACGTCGCCCCTGGCAGCGGCCTGCTCGCATGCCCGCTGGATGCGCGCCTGGGAGCCCGCCAGCTGCTCCCGCGTCATCCCCGGGAGATCGCAGTCGACCATGTACGTGTGCATCGGCGCCACAGCGGCCTCCCGCTTCCCCGTGGTGTGTGCCCGCGGCTCTGGTCGGAGGGGCGGCTTCGGTCGGAGCCACTCCTCCCTGCACCCACGCGGGCCTGTGCTTCAGGGTAAGCGCGTGAGGGCTCGGGGGAATCCCCAGGAATGAGGATTTGGACCGGAAAGGCCAGCGGGTGGGCGGTCCAGCGAGGGTAGAATGAGGGGGGCTGCCGGAGGCGAGGGAGGGCACGGGTGAGGGAGGAAGCCAGGCGCTGGCTGGTACAGGGCGACGCGGATCTGGCCCACGCGCGGGCGAGCATCCAGACGGGCTTCTACTTCGCGGCGGCGTTCGCATGCCACCAGGCTGTGGAGAAGTGGCTCAAGGGTGCCATCATCCATCTCCGGCGGACCCTGCCCCCCAAAACCCACAACCTGGTGGAGCTGGGGCGGGTGCTGGAAGTGCCCGAGGACGTCATGAGCGACCTGCGCCTACTCAATCCCGAGTACGCCACCTCCCGTTACCCGGACGCCGCCAACGGGGTGCCGGCGGAGAACTACGACGAGCGGCGCGCCAACATGTTGCTCCAGGCCGCGGAGCGGGTACAGCGATGGGTCACCTCGGCGTTGACCGGGAGCGGCTGGACGCCTTCCTGAAACGCGTTCAGGGTCGGTTCCCCCTCCACCGGGCGATCCTGGTGGGCTCGCGGGCCCGGGGCGACGAGCTGATGGAGAGCGACTACGACCTGGTGCTGGTCTCCCCGGGCTTCGCGGGGCTCTCCTGGCGCGACCGGATCGGGATGGTGTTGGAGCTCTGGGAGATGGACGTGGACCTCCAGCCTCTCTGCTACACGCCGGAGGAGTACGCGAGGAAGGTGGCGGAGCTCAGCTCCGTGGCGGAGGCCACCAGGGACGGGCTAGTGCTCCCGGTCCCAGGGGCCCCCGGGGCGTAGGGAGCCGGAGGTTCCGGGCAGTGGGTGGAAGGCCCCGCGCTGAGGACGGAGGGGCAGCCTCGGAGTGTAACCGCGGGCGCCACGGAGCAGGAGCTCAGCTTACCCCAGGGGCGGGCCCATGATCTCGATGCCGAACCGAAGCGCGGTCTCCGCCAGGGCCGCCGCGGCGTCCGGCGTTGGGGGGCCGGAGGGAGGTGGGAGCTCGGGGCGGAGAGCTGGTCGTCCCATGCTGCGCACGAAGTTCTCGAAGTCGCGCTGGGTGGTGACGGTGAGCCAGCGGGCACCCTCCGGGGACTCCACTCGGTAGGTATGAGGGAGGCCTTTGGGCGCGAGGAGGGTCTGTCCGGGGCCGACGGTCCGGTCCTGCCCGGCGACGTGCAGGCGCAGCGTGCCCTCCAAGACGCAGAAGACCTCGTCCTCGGTGTGGTGGACGTGCAGGGGCGGGGAGTCGCTCGCGGGCGCCCGGTGCTCGAGGACCGAGATGTGGTCGGTGTTCTCCGCCCAGGCGACCCGTACGGTGACCAGCGTGTCCAGGAACCACAGGGAGTCTGTCGCCATGGCTTCCCCTTTCAGGCGGTGCACTCGCCGCGGGCCGAGGCGGTCACGGGACCACTACCACGCCCTTCATCCCCAAGGCCGGCGCCCTGGTGGCTCACACCGCCCGCGATGACTCTCCAAGTCCTCGGAGTCTGGGCTGGCGCGGGCAGCGCAATTCCTGCCAGTCCCATGGCTGCACCCAAGACGGGGACGAGTATCCACCGCATGTTCACCGATCCCGTCGAGGGCAAGCTAAGGCGCTCGGAAGGGAAGCGTCATCCTGAGAATTCGGTATTTCGGGGGCGAGGAATCCCCCCCGGGGGCGGACGGGCAGCCCAGGTTCTCGGCGGCCGGGTGACGGGCAAGGCCCGGCCACTCGGGAACGTGGACTGAATGCGGCTGCGCACCCCGTCCATCGGGGCAGCCGCCCGTCGGCGGTCAGGGGCTTCCAGGAGCCAGCGGGCCGCCTCCAACATGAAGTCGACAAGGACTGCCCCCGCAGGTTTGCCGCCGCCCTTTGAGGCGGTGGAGGTGCTCGTCGACGTACGGTCCTCGCTTCGCCCGGCAAGGGTTGGAGGCTGGGGGGACGGAGCTGGGGCCCGGGGATAGGACAGTCCTTGAGTATGACCCGGGCGGCAGGCCGGATGTGGCAAGCTGGGGCGCGCGGGGCACCGTATCCGTCTCCCGCCCCGGTGGTGGCACAATGGGTCAGAGGTGAGGGCGATGGCCATCGAGCTGGACCTTTTGCGCCCGGTGACGGACGAGGAGCTGCTGAGGCTCTCGGAGCGGAACCCCGGGTACCAGTTCGAGCGCACCGCGGACGGGAGGCTGGTGGTGAGCCCGACGGGGAGCAAGGGCGATTGGCGCAGCGTGGAGATCGCTTACCAACTCAGGCGCTGGAACGAGCAGAGGGGGCTCGGTGTGGTCTTCGGCTCCTCCGCAGGCTTTCGCTTGCCAGATGGATCGGTGCTCTCTCCGGATGCCTCATGGGTGCGGCGGGAGCGGTGGGAACGGCTGAGCCCCGAGGAGCAGGAGGGGTTCGCGCCTCTCTGTCCGGATGCCGTCTTCGAGATCCGGTCGCCCTCGCAAACGACGCAAGAGCTCCGAGAGAAGATGCGGGCCTACCTCCGGAACGGGGCTCGGATCGGCGTGCTCCTCGACCCCTACGCCCGCACCGTGGAGGTATACCGGCCGGGCCGGGAGCCCGAGCGGCAGGAGGACCCCGAGCGGGTAGCCCTGGACCCAGAGCTGCCGGGGTTCGTCCTAGAGCTCGGGCCGGTCTTTGAGGAGTAGGCCGTCATTTCACGATGAGCGTGCCCACCATGCCCGCCTTGGCGTGGCTGCCCCCACCTCCCGTGGACAGCTGGCAGCCGATCTCAAACGTGCCCTTCCGCGTCGGCGTGAAGGTGAGGGTCACCTTCTTGCCCGGTTCCACCGCCACCTCGGCGATGCGGGTGGCGGAGACGACGAACTCCCCGCGCCTGTGGACGAGGATCTCGCCGGTGTCCTGGAAGTAGGTCGTCCGCAGCACGTATTCATACCAGTACGGCGCGCCCTTCGGCGGGGTGGGCGGCTTGGGGTAGACCATGAAGGTGTGCGAGATGCTCCCCTTGTTCTCCAGGACGATGTCCACCGCCACACCCGCCTCTACGGTGATCTTGGCGGGCTTGAAGAACCACTCACCCATCTCTACGTTGACGCGCGCGGGCGCTCCGAAGAGTAGTCCCGTGTGCGACGCGGCGGCGGGCCCTGCGCACACGGCCGCGAGCATCCCCAGCAACGCAGAAATCAGTAACGGACGCATGCTCTCACCTCCTGTGCGGTGATCGGCTTACCGCACCTCGGCCGAGACCGTAATGGTGCCGTATCAGCGCGGCGAGGGGGTTCGCCCCGGCCGCTCCCATCCCGCTCCCCAGCACCGTACTCACGCATGCCAGGAGCGCGATCACCGATGATCCCACGCCTTTGACCCTGCCGGCCATGCCCTCGCGTTCGTGTCGTCCATGCGGCAACCACCCCCTGAGGACGATCTCTCCCGCGAGGCGAGCTGGCTAGCCAGTCCCTCAGAGCGTCTCCGCCAGGGGCAAGGCGCCGAGCATGCCGGCCAGGCGCCACAACCCCCACACGACCAGCGTGGCGCCGACCGGCCTAGTCACATACCGGCCCCAGGGCGCGGCGCGCTCGGTCGCCATGACCGCCGCCAGACCCAGCATCCAGACCAGGTGCCCCACGCCCACGGCGAACATCAGGAGCATCAGGGTCCAGCAGCACCCCACGCAGAACAGCCCGTGGCCGATCCCCAGCCGGAAGGCTTCGGTGCCGGGGCGCCGTCCGCGCCACCGTTCGGCCACGAACAGGTAGGGGGAGCGGCAGGCCTGCAGGCAACGGTCCTTCAGGCCGGTGAACTGGTAGAGCCCGGCCGCTACGACGACGGCGGGGAAGAGCAGCGCCGTCGCCACAGCCTCAAGACCGGCACGGGCGACGACGGCGTGTACTGCCCGGTCGCCGGTATAGGCCAGGAGACCGAACAGGCCCCACACCGTCAGGTACCCCACCGTCAGGGCGAGTAGCAGCCAGCCGCGGCCCCGGCGACGCCCCACCATCCGCCGGAAGAGAGTGAGCAAGGGCAGGCTGGCGGGGAGCATCATCGCCACCGTCATCAGCACCCAGCCGCCGACAAAGAGGCCGAGGCGCACCGCCGGGGAGGAACCTGCTCCCACCGGGAGGGTAGCCTCCCCGGCATCGCCGTGGCCCAGGAAGACCGCATACGGAGTCTGCCCCCAGGCCGCCAGGACAACCCAGGCGAAGAGGACCACTGCGGCCACCGCCAGGGCGTACCAGCGGCCGTCATCCGGCGTGCGCAGCGCGTCGATCACGGACGGCGGCGGATCGAAGCTGCGTCCGGGCCGGTCAGGCCTGGAAGCGGAACGTCCCCAGGACGGCGTTCCGCCCTTCAAAGGCCCAGGCG
>BEII01000140.1 GCA_002898935.1 bacterium HR32 | reverse complement strand
GCGGTAGCGCCAGCGCGCCCTCGAGGCTCGCGAGCCGGTAGTACGCCACACCCGTCCCGCCGAGGCGGGTGCGTGCACCGAAGGGGTCATGGTGGCTCAAGGCATCACCTCTCGCTGGTCTGTGAGAGTGGAAAACCTACGTCCCAGCCCATTCTACGCCCGCGGGGCCACGGTGGCGCGCCCGGAGGGAATCGAACCCCCGACCAGAGGCTTAGGAGTCCCCTGCTCTGTCCACTGAGCTACGGGCGCGTCCGGCACGATTCTAGCACGGACGTGGCTAGGAACCCGGTTCCGCGGGCACCGAGCCCCAGCGGTGCTGGCCGCGGCCAGCACCGCGCACCCCCAGCCACGCAGGGACCGCCACGCTCAACGCCAGCGCCACCCCAACCCCCGCCAGCCCCAGCCGGCCAACCAGCAGGCTGCCCACAACCGGGTACGCCAGGACCGCGCCGCGGCCGGCGAACTCCGCGATGCCGAACCGCCGGCCGCGCTCGCCCACGGAGGTGAGGTCAGACAGCAGCGCGGTAGACGCCACCACGCCCGCAGACCAGCCGACCCCCACCAGGAACAGGAACAGGGTCGCGCTCCAGAACTCCGGGAACGCCACCGACCCGTAGGTAGAGATCCCGGACACCAGCAGGGACCCCACCATCACGGGCAGCCGGCCCACGCGGTCCGCCAGCGCGCCTAGCGGCAGGGAGAACGCGAACATCCCCACGCTGTGAATGGCGATGGCCCACACGATGTCCGACACCGCGTGACCGTGGGTCCGCATCACCACGGGCGCCAGCGCCATGGACAGGGTCATCACCCCCCACTGGGCCGCGTACGTGGCGACCGCCGCGGGCATGAGACCGGTCCCCCGCAGCTCCCGCCCAGCCGGCGTGCCCGCGACGCTGCCCGCGTGCACGTGCCGACCCAGCTCCAGGGGATCTGGCCGCAGCCCCCTCATGAGCGGCACGATGGCCACCTGCAACAGGGCGGCCGCGAGCCAGGTCCACGGGATAGAGGCCAGGTCTCCCCCTGCCACCCGCGTACCCGCCGACGACACGACGGGTGCCACGAGGGCACCCACAGCGCTCCCGAAGAACAAGAAGCCCACCGCGCGGCCACGCAGCTCCGGCGGGTGCATGTCCGCGGCGGCCACCGACAACTGCCGCAGGGGGGCGGTGACCGCGCTGAGCAGCAGGATGGCTGCGGCCACCGCCCACGCACTGTGCGCGTGGAACGCCCAGGCCACCAGGCCTGCGGCTACCGCGCCCGCGCCGCCGCTGGCGGCGAACACCGGTCCACGGCCTACGCGGTCCATGAGGCGGCCCGCCGGGTACGCGGTGAGGATCTGGCCCAGCCCGCTCAGGCTCAGGGCGAGCCCGGTGAGCGCTACGTCGCCCGTGAGATGCAGGAACATCACGCCGCCCAGGGCGGGGACCAACTGGAAGGTGGCGGTGGACATGGCCTGCGCCGCCGCCAGTAGGCGCATGTGCCGCTGTACGATCCGCGACAGGTCCGTGGAGGGGGCCCTCAACACCAGGAGTCTAGCACACGGCGTAGGGGACGGGCCGCGGCCGCCGAACTCCTCCCCGTGGGTTGCATCGTGGTGTCGGTGCACGACGTGGCCCCGCCCAACCTGGCCGCCGTGCGCACCCTGTTGTCCCTGCTGGACCGGTTGGGCGTGCGCCCGCGGGTGCTCAAGGTGGTGCCGAACTTCGCGGGGCGCTGGCCGCTGGCGGAAAGCCCTGAGCTGGTGCGGCTCCTGCAAGCCGAGGTGCGCTCGGGCTCCGAGGTGGTGCTGCACGGCTACACCCACCGCACCGCGGGGTCGCTGCAGGCCCGCTGGCCCACACGCCTGAGAGCCCGTTGGTTCGCGGCGCAGGATGCGGAGTTCCTGAGCCTCTCTCCGGACGAGGCGGAGAGACGCTTGCGGGCGGGATTGGAGCAGCTGCGGACGGTGGGGTTGCAGGCGGAGGGCTTCTGCGCCCCCGGCTGGCTCGCCCCGGCCTGGCTGGGCCCGCTCCTGCGGGCTCTGGGGTTCGGTTACCACGTGACCATGGGTTCCGTGCACGACCTGGCCACGGGCCGGCGGCTGCTGGCGCCGTGGTTCGGCTCCGTGGGCACGGGTGGGCTGCACGAGTTTTTGGTGCACGTGGGCGGGACCTTGGGAGCCGGAGCCGCGCGGACTCCGTACCCCCTCGTGAAGGTCTTCTTCCACCCGCAGAGCCCGCGCACGTGGGGTCCGCAGCTCGCGAGGCTCCGGCGGGCCCTCCGCACCCGGCAAGTCACCACGTACCGGGCCTTGCTCCATGGGTAGCGTCCGAGTGTCCTTCGTGGTCCCCGCCCGGGACGAGGCAGGCTACGTAGGGCGGGCCCTGGCGTCCGTGGCCCGTCAGGACTGGCCCCTGGAAGAGGTAGAGGCCGTGGTGGTGGACAACGGCTCGTCGGACGGGACCGAGCAGGCCGTGCGGGAGTTCGCCGCCCTGCACCCCGAGCTCCAGCTGCAGGTCCTCCGCGAGCCGCGGCGCGGCCGCGCCCGGGCGAAGAACGCGGGTGCCCGGGCGGCTTCCGGCCGCTGGCTGATCTTCTTGGATGCGGACTCCGTGGCGAGCCCCAACCTGGCCCGCGCGGTCCTCGCCCGGGCGGAAGCGGGTTGGCCCGCAGGCAGCATCCGCGTGGTGGCGGACTCCCAAGACCCCCTGGACCGGGGATTCTTCGCGCTCCTGGAGTTCGGCAAGCAGCTGTTCAGCATCCGCGCCCAGATGTTCTACTGCCGCGCGGACCTCTTCGCTCAACTGGGCGGGTTCCAAGAGGACCTGCAGATCGCCGAGGACCTGGAGTTCCTACGACGGCTTGAGGCCGCGGGGCTCCCCACCTGCCACGTCACGGAAGCGTACATCGCCACCTCGCCCCGTCGGCTCCGGGCCTTGCCCCTCCGCCTGGGCATGCTGTACACGTTCTGCCGCTGGGCTCTGGCCCACGTGGGGGTCGGCCGGCGGTGGCCTTACTGAGGAGCGGGGTGCCGCTCTGGCAGCGTTTGGTGGGCTTCTCCCGCAGCGGCCGGGGTCGGGCAGCGGGGCCCCTGCGGGTCTGGCTGTGGTGGGAGCGGCTCACCACTTGGTGGTGGCAGCCGCGGCCGGTCCGACCCGGAGGCCTGCTCCTGTACTCCGCCCAGCGCTGGAAAGGCCCCACGGTCCTGCTGGCCGACGGCACCGTGGTGCGCCCCGGGGACCGGGTAGCCGAGCTGCACCTCCACAACGCCCTGTTTCCCCAGAGGGCCACGGACTCCCCCTGGCCTCACCTCACGACCCTCCGCCACGACCTGGATTGCCTCCGGGACCTGCTTACGCGGGACCGCTTGGTGGCGGCCCGCGGAGTGACCGTGTTCAGCGAGGCGGCCCGGCGCCTGGGCTTCGAGGTCCGCCCCCTGCCCCCAAGTCCCTGGTGGCGGCTGGTGCGGTTCTTCCTGTGGGGTCTGCGGGCCGTCTACCACCCCACTGCCCGAGGCCACAAGCCACCGCCCTGGCCGGTGGAAGTTTGGTGGCGTCCCCCCCCCACCCGAAAGATACCCTACCCTGTAGGGTAAAGAGGGGAGGCGGGACTCCGGCCGCCGCCCGATGGCGCGGGCCTGCGGCCGGCCCTATCCTGCAGGCGGAAAGGAGGCGAGGCGGCATGCACCGGGTGCTGATTTTGGGAGGAGGAAGTGGGGGAAGCATCGCGGCCAAGCGGCTCGCGCAGTGGTCCCGGCCTGGGGAAGTGGAAGTGGTGTTGGTGGACCGGAGCCCCTGGCACGAGTACCGGCCTAGCTATCTCTGGGTGATGACGGGCAAGCGCCAGCCTGAGGAGGTGCGCCGCCCGCTGAAACTCCTCGAGGCCCGCTACGGCACCCGGGTGGTGCAGGCGGCGGTGACCCGCATCGACCCCGTGGCGCGCAGGGTGGACACGGAGGCAGGGGCCTTCGACTACGACTTCCTGGTGGTGGCCTTGGGCGCGGTGCTCCGCCCGGACCCCAGGACGGAGGGACACGAAGGGCCGTGGGAGCTGGAGCACGCCCTGCGCCTGCGGGAGCGGCTTCGGGAGTTCCGGGGCGGTCACGTGGTGGTGGGCCCCGTGGAGTGGCCGTACCGCTGCCCGCCTGCTCCCTTCGAGGTGGCCTTCATGCTCCGCTATCTGGCGGACCAACGCCACGTGTCTGACCGCACCCGCATCACCGTCTTCCACCCCTGGCAGCAGCCCATGGAGACCTTCGGCCCCCTCATGGTGGAGGGCTTCCGCGCCTTCCTGCGGCAGTTCCGGGTCGACTTCGAAGGAGGGTTCCAGCTGGGCGCCCACGACCGCGACCGCCGCGTGCTGCGCTCCACGGACGGGCGGATGCTGGAGTACGACCTCGCGGTCCTCATCCCGCCCCACGCGCCGCCGGAGCCCGTGCGCAACTCGCCCCTCGCGGCCGCGGGCGGCTACATGGACGTCACCCTGCCCAGCATGGCCTCGCCCCGGTACCCGGAGGTGTACGGGATCGGGGACGTGGTGGCCCCCACCATCGGGCTGGGCATGGCCGGGGTGTTCGCCCACTTCCAGGCAGACCACGTGGCCACCCAGATCCTGGACCGGGTCCGCGGGGTGTACCTGGGTGAGCTGTACAACATGGTGGGCGTGTGCGTGATGGACACCGGCTATATGGGTGCCGCGGTCTGGTGCGACTTCACCGACAAGCTGTACGGGCGCTCCCCCTACCCTGACTGCCGCCTGCTGGGCGGGATGCGGCTGTTCCGCTCGGTGAAGGTGGGGTTCGAGCGCCTGTGGTTTGCTAGCCTGTTCGGACGCTGAGGGAGGGAGGACCATGGGGAGCGAAGCGGACCTCCAGCGGGTTCTCGACAAGGTCGCCGCGCACGCGGAGGCGGTGGAAGCCTTCGTGGAGATCTTGGGGAAGCTCCACCGGGCCGGGTTGTTGGCGGCCGTGGACGGCGTGCTGGAGGAGTTCGACGAGCAGTTCAGCGCCGCCACCCGGCCCGAGCTCATGACCATGGTGGCCAACTTCATGATGCTCTTGGGCACGGTGGGCCAGGTGCGGTACGAACCCTTCTTCCGCGCTGCCATGTACGCTCCCCAGGCGGTCAACGAGGCCCTGGAGCGCCTGGACCGGAAGCCGAAGACCCTGGGGGTGAGGGAGCTGTGGGCTCTGTTGCACAACCCCCAGGTGGCGGCCGCGGTGGAGGTCCTGGTGGAAGCCCTGAGGGCTCTGCAGCCTCCGCCGGAGACCAAACCGGCGTCGTAGGAAACGTTCCGCGGACGTCGCGTCGGAGCAGGACAGGAGGCGGAACGCCGGGACCTGGGACCGGGCAGCCCGTCTGGTGCTGACTTACCTCACCACCCGGGCGGGCGGAGGGTGGGCGTGGCGAGGAGCGTGTCCCGGAAAGACCCTCCAACGGAGAAAGACCACCCCTGTACGCGCTGCTGGGGATCCGGACCTGCCCCGCGGCGGAGACGCAAGCCGGCTAACGGCTACCGCGGGAGGATCTGACCGCGGATCTCCCCTGCAGGGCGGGCCACGGTGTGCACGTTCACGTAGGTCCC
>BEII01000139.1 GCA_002898935.1 bacterium HR32 | reverse complement strand
GACGCGTTGCGGCGCGGCGAGCTCCGCGCCACCGAGGTGAGGGACGCTGCGCTCCACGCCCACATCCCCATCCGGGCCATCGCCGAGTACCTGGAGCAGGGAGCGGGGCCGGACAGGTCCGTTTGGAGCCGGACCGCGGGCTGTTGCGCGCGGAAGGCGTCGTGGACGTCGGTGGCGCCCCGGTGCGGGTCCGGCTCCTCGCGGCCCTGGAGGCGGACGGTGCGCCCAAGGTGTTCCTCCGGCTGCGGAGGGCTGCGGTGAACGGCCTGCCGCTCGGCCCCGCGCTGCTCCAGGACCTGGAGCGTCGGGTGAACCCTCTGGTGGACCTGCGGGGCTGGCCGGTGGCGTTCCCCATCCGGGCCACTCAGGTGACCGACCGCCACGTGGTCGTGAGCAGCCAGGAGGACCTTTCAAAGCCCTGCGTGTTCTGCCTTCCGGCGCCGTGAACCCCTTTCTGGAGCGGCTTCAGCGCGGGGTGCTGGTGGCGGACGGTGCCATGGGGACCATGCTGTACGCCCGCGGCGTTCCCTTCGACCAGCCCTTCGAACTCCTGAACGTGACCAACCGGGACCTGGTCGTCGCGGTCCACGTGGAATACCTGCGCTCTGGCGCCGAGCTCATCGAGACCAACACCTTCGGCGGAAACCGCTTCAAGCTCGGGGCGAAAGGGCTGGCCGACCGGGTGCGGGAGCTGAACCGGGCGGGCGCGAAGCTCGCGAAGGAGGCGCGGGACGTGGCCGGCGTCCCGGTCTTCATCGCGGGCTCGGTGGGGCCGCTCGGCAAGCCTCTGAAGCCCTTCGGGCTCGTGACGCCGGAGGAAGCCTACCAAGCCTTCCGGGAGCAGGTGGAAGCTCTCGTGGAAGGCGGGGTGGACCTGCTCCTCCTGGAAACGTTCTCCGACCTGGACGAGCTCGGCGTGGCGGTTCGGGCGGCCCGGGACTGCACGGACCTGCCCGTGGTCGCGGAGGTGACCTTCGACGAAGAGGGACGGACCCTCCGGGGCCACGTGCCGGCGGAGGTGGTGCAGTCCCTGGAGCCCCTGGGGGTGGCTGCGGTGGGCGCCAACTGCAGCGTCGGGCCTCTACCCATGGTGGACGTAGTGGCGGCCATGGTGCAGGTGGCCTCCGTGCCCGTGACCGCCATGCCCAACGCGGGGTATCCGGCGCGCGTCGAAGGTCGCTACGTGTACTCGACGCCTCCTCGGTACTTCGCCGAGCACGCCCGAAGGATGGCGGAGCTGGGCGCGCGGGTGGTGGGCGGCTGCTGCGGGACCACGCCCGAGCACATCGCCGCGGTGGCGGAGGCGGTTCGGGGCCTGCGGCCGGCCCCGGAGCCTCGCGTGGTGGTGACCCTCCCCAGGAAGCCCGAACCGCCTCGACCGCCGGAGGAGGCCACCGAGCTCAACCGCAAATTGGGGAGGCAGTTCGTCATCAGCGTGGAGGTGGACCCCCCGAAGGGCACAGGCCCCACCAAGGACCTCCTGGGTGCCCGCCTGGTCAAGGAGCGGGGCGCGGACGCGGTGAACGTCGGCGACAGCCCCCTCGGCCGGGTCCGCATGAGCGCCTCCGCTCTGTGCGTCCTGATCCAGCAGCACGTGGGGATCGAGACCATCATCCACTTCACCACCCGAGACCGCAACCTCATGGCCCTGCAGGCGGACCTCATCGGCCTGCACGCCCTGGGCGTGCGCAACGTCCTGGCCCTCACGGGGGACCCGCCCCGCGCGGGCGACTACCCCACGGCCACCGCGGTGTACGACACCGACTCCGTGGGCCTCGTACGCATCCTCAAGCGCCTGAACCAAGGCGTGGACTTGGCGGGCAAGCCCATCGGGCAACCGACTCGCTTCTGCGTGGGCGTGGCGTTCGACATGCACCCAGACACCCTGGATCGGGAGATGCGGCGCCTCGACCAGAAGATCGAGGCGGGGGCGGACTTCATCATGACCCAGCCCATCTTCGAGCCGGAGACCCTGGACCAGTACCTGCGCCGGGTTGGATCACCGCCTCTGCCGATGCTCGTGGGGGTGCTGCCCCTGCAGTCCAGCCGGCACGCGGAGTTCCTGCACCACGAAGTGCCGGGCATCCACATCCCCGACTGGGTGCGGGAGCGCATGGCACGGGCCGGGAACCAGGGACGGGAGGAAGGGCTGCGCCTGGCCGCGGAGCTCTTGGACGCCATCGCGGACCGGGTGCACGGAGTGTACCTCATGCCGTCCTTCGGCCGGTACGAGGTGGTGGCGGAGCTCGTGGCCCGAGTCCGGGCGCGTCTTGGGCTCTCGGCCCAGGTCGGTGCTCCCCGGCCGTCGTGATCCTGGCAGGATGCGCATTCTACCGGTGCCTGGTACCTGGTGTCAGACGCGGGCGGGGCAGATCGCCACCGTAACTCCGCAGACTCGTGCCAGGGTAGACTGTTGCCGTGCGTTTCCGTGTTCCCACGGCCAAGCTCACCGAGTACCTCCTCAACCCCCGGCACCCGGAGGGCGGGAGCAAAGCTCGGTTCTTCCTGGGCCTGGGTTTCTCTCCCGAGGCTCCTGAAGACCTGGCTGAGGCTCTCCTGCGCCACGCCGAGGGAGCGGAGGAGGTGGACAGGCGGCCTGGCTTTCGCGGGGAAGGGGTGGTTCTGATCCTGCGGGGTCTCCTTCGGGGTCCGAGGAAGGAAGCCTGGGTGCAGAGCGTCTGGTACCTTGAGGAGGGAGCGGAAGCCTTCCGGCTGGTAACGGCCTATCCGTGGAGGGACAGATGATTCGGGAGCACGACCTGGTGGTCCTGAAGCGGGATAGGAAGGAGGCGGGCCTTGAGAAGGGGGACGTGGGCACGGTGGTCTTGGTCTACCCAGGGGGCGGATACATGGTGGAGTTTGTGGACCACGAAGGGAACACCCTGGCCGTGCTGGATCTCGCGGAGGGAGAGATAGCTCCTCTCAAGGGCCCGGCCCTCCTTCGGGCAAAGACCAGCTAGGACCAGACGCTCAAGAGCCCAGGACGTCCTGCGCGCGCAGGTCGAGGTCGGGGAAGGCAACAGGAGCGAGTGCCTCACTTCTGGTGATCGCCCGCACGTCCCGGTAGCCCTCGGGCGAGGGGTCGCGGTGGACCTCGACGCGGTCCTGGTCAAGGTCCACGAGCCAGGCTTCGGGGATCCCCCAGCGGGCGTAGAGGGGGATTTTGATCTGGCGGTCGTAGTCGGAAGAAGTCTCCGCCACCTCCACCACCAGGAGCACGTCCTCCGGACCGGGGTGGGCGGTGGCGTAGAAGTCCGAGCGGGGGCGCAGGAGCGCCAGGTCGGGCTGGGGTTCTGCGAGGTCTCCGAGACGCAGGGGGCTTTGTACCCTCACGATGGTTCGCTCTCCCAACCGTGAGAAGACCCGGTTCAGACGGTCTACGCACGCCGCGTGCCTGCTCCCGATGGGACTCATCTCGACGATCTCTCCCTCCAGGAGTTCCACCCGGTCGTCCTCCTTGAGGACTCCGGCACGGGCGAGGAGATGGTACTCCTCGACGGTGAACTTCCGCCGCGTGACTTGTGGCTGCGCCACTTGCCTCACCTCGTGCCCATTCTACCCGTGCTGCACAAACGGTCGAGGTCCGGCCCCGGAAGGCCGGTTGGAGGCGTCCTGGAAATGCGGGTGTTCACACCGCCCGATGTGGTCCCCTTGGGATCCTGCCTCACCTACGACCGCGCCTCGGGGCGACTCCTCCTCGAGGGCCAGGTCCGGGAGCAGACGGGACAGGGTGCGGCGCGGGGGACCTCACCGGAAGCCCTGGAGGGTCTTGAGGAGATCACCGTACGGGGCGGCAGGCGGATTGACTGTATTGTGAGTGCAACCGGCCGGGCCGAGACCCGTCCTGGCTCGGGCGTAGAAGACGGTCCTGGGGGTTGGCGTGTTCACCCCGCCCGGCCGGGAGTCCCCCTGGGCGGATCGGGTGACGATCGCGACCCGCCGGGAAGTCACCGGAGGGGTGCGGCGGACGGTGGTCGAAGAGGAGGGGAGAGCAGGATGGGCGCCGTGCAGATCACAAGGCCGGTCTCCGTGGAGGCGTACCGCCGGATGGAGGCGGACTCGCCCACGAAGCACGAGTACGTACAGGGGGCGGTACGCGCCCTCGCCAGGGCCAGCGACCGGCACGACCGGCTGGCCTTACGGATCGCTTCCGCCCTCCTGTTGGCCACGGAAGCCCGTGGCTGCGACGTGTACATCAGCGACCTGCGGGTGGTGGTGCGGAGGAGCGGAGGCGAGCTGCACTACTACCCCGACGTGATGGTGGTGTGCGAGGAGGACCCCGACCCGTACGAGAAGACCCGGCCGTGCGTGCTGGTGGAGGTCCTGTCGCCCTCGACCCGGGTAGCAGACCTGGGGGAGAAGCGGGTGGCGTACACGAGTCTGGACTCCCTCCGGACGTACCTGGTGTTCGACCAGGACCGCAGGTGGGCGGTAGGGTACTACAGGACCGAGGAGGGGTTCGAGGTACGCGTGTGGGAGGGGGCGGGGCAGGTGACGGTGCCGTGCGTGGACGTGACGGTAGACCTGGAAACGCTGTACCGGGGCTTGTGAGGAGGTGACCGCAGGTGCAGAACCGATCGTATACGGCCGAGGACGAGATCGACCTGCGGCAGCTGTCCCTGGGGCTCTGGCGCAGGCGGTGGGTGATTCTCGGGGTCGCGGCCGCCGCCGCCGCGCTCGCCGCAGGCGTGAGTCTGTACGTCCTCCCGCCCGTATACGAGTCCCGCACGTACATCCAGCTCAGCGAGCACAGCGCCCAGGCCTACGCGACTCCAGCGGCCGCAGCCCGCACCCTCACTAGCCTGTCTTTCCTGCGCCCCTTGGCCGCGCGCCACGGGATCGCCGACGGGCGCCGGCTCGAGCGGATGGTGCGGGCGGAGCCGGTCCGCGACACCCGGATGGTGTATCTGCGGATCCGCCACGGCGACCCCGAACGGCTCCGGGCGTTCACGCAAGACGTCGTCCGCGAGTTCCTGCAACTCGCCTCCCAACGGGTGCGCGAGCGCCGTGAGGCGACGCGCCGGCGGCTGGCGGCGGTCCAAGCGCAGATCCGCGAAGTCCAGCGCACGCTCCAGCTCTCCCGGCAGGTCCTGGACCGGATCCAGACCAGCCGCGGCGGAGCAGAAAGCGGGTTCGTGCGGACGTTCGCGCTCAACGCGGCCGCGGTGTCCGAGGGCGTCTACAGCGCACTGGTCGCGGCTGAAAAGGACCTGCGGGCGGAGCTCGTGGCCCTGGAGTTGCCCTCCCTGGTCCAGGAGCCGTACATCCCTCCTGAGCCGGTCTCCCCGCGCCCGGCGCTGAACGCAGCCGTGGCCGGTACGCTGGGTTTTCTGCTGACGGTGTTCGGCGTCATCGTCCGCGACGCCTGGGCCGCCGCGCCCGAGGCCCAAGGCAGCGCCGTGGGCACGCTGCCCGAGGCCCGTTGAGGGTACAGGCTGACGTATGAAGGCGCTGGTCCTCGCGGGAGGCAAGGGGACGCGGCTCCGGCCCCTCACCTACACCATGGCCAAGCAGCTCATCCCGGTGGCCAACGTCCCCATCCCGCACTACGTCCTGCGGCACGTGGAGGAGGCAGGGATCCGCG
>BEII01000138.1 GCA_002898935.1 bacterium HR32 | reverse complement strand
GCACCCCGACTTCCGCCAACTTCTCCGCGATCCGGATCTTGTCGTCCGCGGTGAACACCACCCCCGCCTGCTGCTCGCCGTCCCGCAGGGTCACGTCGTGGAACTCCACCTTCTCGGGGAAGCGCAACTGCCCCCGGACCTCCGGGGCGTAGTTGTGGGGGCTGGTGAACCAGCGGTCCGTCATCCACGGGGTCGACATCCTCGCCTCCTACGCCGAGACTCCCGCCACCCGGTTCACGGGGTAGCGGGGCGGTTGTCCGGTGAGCACCCGCACCACCTCCTCCGCGGCCTTCCGCTGCAGCTCTTGCAGGGACTCCTCGGAGTAGAAGGCCACGTGCGGGGTCAGGATCACGTTGGGGAGCCTCCGCAGCGGGTGGTCTTGGGGTGGGGGTTCGCTGGGCAACACGTCCAGGGCTGCCCCCGCGATCCACCCGTGTTCCAGCGCCCGCACCAGGGCCCCCTCCTCCACGATCCGGCCCCGGGCGGTGTTGACGAGGAACGCGGTGGGCTTCATCCACCGCAGGGCCGCCTCGTCCACCAACCCTTCGGTCTGCGGGGTGAGGGGCGCGTGCAGCGACACGTAGTCGGACCGCTCCAGCAGCGGCCGCAACCCGGTCGGGTCGACGCCCAGCTCTCGCATGGCCGAAGGGTCCACGTAGGGGTCGAAGGCCAGCACCCGCAGCCCGAAGGCCTGAGCCTTCCGCGCCACCAGCCGCGGGATCTTGCCAAACCCCACGAGGCCGAGGGTCTGACCGGACAGCCTCCGGACCGGGACCGCGTCCCGGGCGTCCCACCGCCCCGCCCGCACGGTGCGGTCCAGCCACACCACCCGGCGCGCGCAGGCTAGCAAGAGCGCCAGGGCGTGGTCGCTGACCTCCTCCACGCAGTAGTCGGGGACGTTGGTGACCACGATCCCCCGGGCGGTGGCCGTCCGGACGTCCACGTTGTCCACCCCGATCCCGTACCGGGCGATGACCTTGCACCGCCGCGCGGCCTGCACCACCCGGCCGGTGACGGGGGCGAAGCAGACCAGTAGGGCGTCCGCGTCCCGGACGGCTTCCAGCAGCTCCTCCTCCCGGTGCGCCTGCAGGGCCACCAGCTCCGCCCCGACGTCCGCGAGCAGCCGCCGCTCGGTCTCCAGGTGCGGGAAGACCGAGTCGGTCACCACCACCTTGAAGCGGCTAGCCGCCACCGCGCTCTCGCTGCGACGCCTGCCGCTCGCGGCGCAGGTAGTCCACCAGCATCCGGCAGGCGATGTCCAGGTGCTCTTCCAGCGCGCGCAGCGCCCCCGCCTCGTCCCGCCTACGCACCGCCTCCAGGATGGCCCGATGCTCCCGCTGCGAGTACGCCTTGCGCTGCATCACCGAGATGTACAGCCGGAGGTAGCGGTCCACGTTGGTCCGGAGGGTACGGATGAGGTTGAGCAGCCGCTGCCGTCGGGACGGGGCGTACAGGATGGCGTGAAACCGGGTATTCAGCTCGCTCCACACCGACGGGTCCGCTTCCGCGTCAATGGCGTCGAGGACCGCCTGTGCCTGCTCCAGGTCCTGGTCCGTCAGATGGGGCAGCGCCAGCCGCAGGGCCTGGCACTCCAGCGGGATCCGGATCTCGTAGAGCTCTTCCACCTCCTCCGGGCTCAGCTCTGAGACTTCGAAGCCCCGGTAGGGGCGCAGGCGCACGAGCCCCTCAGCCTCCAGCTGGCGTAGCGCTTCACGGACGGGGATGTGGCTCACGCCAAGCTGACGGGCGATCTCTTCCTGTCGGAGCTGCTGCCCCGCGGTCAGGATCCCCCGCAGGATGGCCTCCCGCAGAACCTCCGCCACCACGGCAGGCGTGCTGCGGGGACCCGAGAGGGTGGCCTCAACGAGCGTGCGGAGCTCGCCCCTGAGCGTCACGCCGATATGTTATAGTATATACGCTGGGTTGTCAACACAGGAACCCAAGTGTCCGCGTCAAACTCCGCTTCCAGTGGAAGCGCATTCCTCCCGACAACGCAGCGCACCTGTCGTCCTCTCCCTGCTGGGCCTCGCCTGGCTCGCGGCCCTGAACGGCAGAGGCCCGACCCTGAGCCTCGGGCCTCTCCTACCGCTCGTGCAGCACGACCTCGGCATGGCCTCCTCGGTGGCCGGGTTCGCTACCTCCCTGCCCGTGATCCTCATGGGTCTCATGGCTCTTCCGGGGGGCTTGCTGGTGGACCGGGCCGGTCCTGGCAGGGCCCTCGCTGTAGCCCTGTTCGCCATCGGGCTCGGCGGATGGGCCAGGGCTTTCGTCAGCGGACCGGCAGGGTTCTTAGGGGCCACGCTGGTCCTCGGCAGCGGGGTTGCGGCCATGCAGGCCGCGCTGCCCGCCGTAGCCCGCGCCGCGCTCCCCGAACGGCCGGGGCTCGCCACCGCGGTGTACTTCAACGGCCTGACCCTTGGGGTGTTTGCGGGTACAGCACTCGTACCGCTGCTCCTTGCCTGGAGCGGGCAGGCGGGCTGGCGCGGGGTGTTCGGGTTCTGGGGTGCTTACGGGCTGGCGTGTGGAGCCCTTTGGGCAGCAGCCTCTCGCGAGGTTGCGCACGCGCAAGCCGGCTCGCGGAGCACCGGAGGAGTCCTGGCCGACATCCGGGCCGCCTGGCAGCTTCCCGGGTTCCCCGCGACCGTGGTCGCCTTCGGCGCCCAGAGCGCGGTATTTTATGCGTTCGTGGGCTGGCTGCCCAGCGAGCTCGTCCGGCAGGGGTGGGCGGTCCCGCAGACCAGTGGCCCGGCGGCCATGGTGGCGGCGGGCGCGCTCGCGGCGGGGTTCGGAACGCCCGCCCTCACCGACTTGGTCGGCAGGCGGGTCGTGCTGTTGGGCGCAGGACTGGTGACCACTCTGGCCGTGGCGGGTGTGCTCGTCGCACCGTCCCAGGCTGCGTGGCTGTGGGCCTTCCTCGCGGGGTTCGGCACCACGGTGGCCTTTGGCGTCGCGCTGGCAGTGCCCGCAGAGCTGGCGCCGCCGGAGCGCGTGGGCAGTACGGCCGGGACGCTGCTGACGCTGGGCTACGTCCTCTCCTCCCTCGGTCCTCTGCCCGTGGGCATCCTGTTGGACCTGACCGGCAGCACCCGGCCCGGGTGGGCCTACATCCTGCTGGTGGCGCTCGCGCTCACCGCCGCCGCGGCGCGCACGCCGTCCCGCCGCTGATCGCAGGCGACCCTCAGCGAGGGCGCACACCTGTCGCCCCGTGGGCCTCTGCACCCGTGCGTGCGGACGCAACGCGGCGCGCGGCCAGCCGGCGCAGGTACACCACCCCGCATACCACCAGCCCTGCCGCGGAGAGCCCCAGCGACGGGTGGAAGAGCCCGGCCGCGCCCACGACCAGCAGCAGCCGCTCGAGCCACGTGAGGGTTCCCGCCAGGTAGCCCATCACCGCAGCGGACAGGAAGCACACCCCTACCGCCGCGGTCCCCACGTGCAGCGCCAAGTCAGTCGCTTCGCCGCGTAGCAACAGGGACGGCATGAACACGAAGCCGAAGGGGATGAGGTACCCGGACAACGTCAACCGCATCCCCTTGAGCCCCGTCTCCATCCAGTTGGATCCTGCGATGGCGGAAGTGGTGAACAGGGCCATGCCCTCCGGTGGCGTGATGGTGGCCAGGACGGAGTAGTAGAAGATGAACAGGTGCGCGGCCAGCGTGGGGACTCCCACCGACTCCAGGGCGGGTGCCACCGTGGCTGCGGCCACCAGGTAGGAGGCCGTAGTGGGTAGAGCCAGGCCGAGCACGAGCGTCGCCACGATGGCCAACAGCAGCAAGACCACCACGTTCCCCCCCGCAGCCTGCACCGCCAGGGCGGAGAACTTCACCCCGATCCCCGTGAACACGATCATGGAGTAGATCAGCGCCGAGCACGCGGTCCCCATGGCGGCCTCCAGGCTGCGCACCCCGCCTTGGGACAGCGCGTCGAGGACCGTCCGTGCGGCCATGCGCGTCTGCGGCCGCAGGGCGGCGACGAGGACCGTGGCCGCGAGCACCACCACCGCGGCCCGCGGGGCGTACCAGCCGCCCAACACCAGCACGACCAGCAGGACGAGGGACAAGACCAGGTGCCCACGCTCCCGCAGCGCCCCGACGACCGTGGGGAAGTCCCGCTCCACCTCCGCTCGGGTCAGGCCGCGTAGCCCGAGGGCACCCGCCGCCAGGTAGATGGAGGCACCTACCCCCAGGTAGTACAGGAGGGCAGGGACCAGGGCAGCCCGGGCGATCTCCGCGTACGGCAGGCGGATGAGCTCCGCCATGATGAAGGCCGCAGCCCCCATCACCGGCGGCATGAGCTGTCCACCCGCGGAAGCGGCGAGCTCCACCGCCGCCGCCAGGGCCGCGGGGAACCCGTACCGCTTCATGAGGGGGATCGTCACCGAGCCGATCACCGCGGCGTTGGCGGGCGCGGACCCCGAGACCATGCCGAAGGCCAGGCTCCCCACCACCGACACCTGGGCAGGCCCTCCCCGGATCCGTCCGGCGAGCCGCATGGCCAGCGCGCTCAGCAGGTCGCCGAGCCCCGCCCTCATGAGGAACTCGCCGAGGACCACGAACACCAGGATGTAGCTGGCCGCCACGCCCACGGGCAGGCTCCACAGGCCGTCGGGTGTCAGGTACAGGTAGCCGAGGACGTCCCGCAGGCTGAAGCCGGCGTGACCCCAGCCCCCGGGGATGGACCGGCCACCCAACGCGTAGGCCAGCATGGCCAGCGTGAGGACCGGCAGGGCCCACCCGGTGAGGCGGCGGGTAGCCTCCAACACGAGCAGCACGGTGACCGCGCCCAGCAGGAGCTGCGGGTCGCGGCCGATGCCCGCCTGGTAGGCGATGGCCTCGTGGAAGGTCAGGACGTACCCGCAGCCCACCAGCGCCGCGAGGGCACACGCGACGTCCCACAAACTCAGACGCCCCTCGCGGCCCGCCCTGGTCGCGAACACCAGCAGCAGGACGAACAGCAGGAACAGGGACCGCTGGACGAACAGGTCCATGGCCCCTCGCCACGCGGCCCACAGGAAGACCAAGCTGAATAGGGCAGCCAGCGCCCGGTAGCCGGCCCGCAGCCAGCGCTCCACCTCGGCCTCCGGTTAGCGCGGTAGCTGCGGAGGCATCATCCCGGAGGGGACCCGCACGCCCGCCTCCCGGTAGAACCGCACCGCCCCCGGGTGCAGCGGGTAGCGGGTCTGCACCACGTCCCGCGCCTGCAGCCCCTCGGCCTCTCGGTACACCTGGACGATGACCCGGTAGTTCTCGAACACCGCCTTCGTGATCCGGTACGCGAGGTCCGGCTCCAGGTCGTGGCGGGCCGCCATCACGGCCCACGGCGCCAGCACCCGCGCGCGGCCCGCGCCGCGGTACGCCCTAGAGAAGTCCGCCTCGGCCACGGGCACCTCCGGCATACGCTCGTTCAGCAAGGAAACTTCCTCGTCCGTGAGCGACAGCACGGTCAGGGGCTCCCGCAGGGCGACCTCGCCGTACGCGGGCGCGATTCCGCCGGCCACCACCGCGTCCACGTCCCCTTGCTGCAAGGCGTTGGCGGCGTCCGCGTGCGGGTAGTGGAACACCCGGGCGGGGCGCACCCGCAGGGCCACCAGCAGCT
>BEII01000137.1 GCA_002898935.1 bacterium HR32 | reverse complement strand
GAGGGGGTCTCGTGGAGATCGAGTTTTACTCCGACGACGACCTGGCGAGGATCTGTGAGGTGATCCTGGGGGGGCCTGTGGGCTAGAAAACCCCGGTCCACCTCTGCGAGGGCCTTCTCCGGGGCAAACCCTCCGCGGGGCCCGATATTTCTCGAGAAATAAGCCCGGAGGTGGAGATGCGGTCTGACCTGGACAGGCTGATGGAAGAACGCGGCCTGGACGCCCTGGTGGTGGCAGGTAGGGCAGAAGAGGCCAATACCCTGTACGTCCTGAGCGGCCGTGCCATCCCCGGCACTGTGTACCTGAAGAAGCGAGGCCAGCCCTCAGTCCTTTGCCACGGCACCATGGAGCGCGGCGAGGCCGAGCGTACCGGGCTCAGGACCCGCAACCTGGGGTTGTACAACTGGAGGGAGCTCGTCGAACAGGCCGGGGGCAACCTGGCCAGGGCCAGGGCGCTACTTTTCAAGCGCGTGTTTGAGGACGAGCAGGTCGAGGGGCGGGTGGCCTTCTACGGCGAGATGGACCAGGGGGCGGCGTACGCCTTCCTCAGCGAGCTTCAGCGCGTCGCCGAGGGGGTGGAGGTGGTGGGCGAGTTCGGGCGCAGCGTGCTGCTTGTGGCCCGCGAGACCAAAGACCCAGACGAGGTGGAGCGGATCCGGCAGGTGGGCCTGGCGACCCAGCGGGTCGTTGAGCGGGTGCGTTCTTATCTGCGATCCTGCAGGGTCGAGCGCGGGACCTTGGTCAAGCAAGATGGAGAAATCATGAGAATCGGTGACGTAAAGCGCCACATCCGTCTTTGGCTGCTTGAGGAAGGCCTTGAGGACACGGGGACGATTTTCGCCCAGGGCCGCGACTCGGGTCTCCCGCACTCGAGGGGTGAGGCGGACCAAGTCGTGGAGGCCGGTAAGCCCATCGTGTTCGACATCTTCCCCAGGCCTGTAGGAGGCGGTTACCACTTCGACATGACCCGGACCTGGTGCGTAGGCGAGCCCGCAGAGCGGGTTCGCAGGCTGTACCAGGACGTCTACGACTGCTACCAGATGGTCACCGAGGCCTTGCGCCCGGGGGTCCGGTGCAGCGACCTGCAGAAGATGGCATGCGAGTTCTTCGAGGCCCGCGGGCACCCGACCGTGGGCTCCGACCCCACCGCGCAGGTTGGGTACGTGCACAGTTTGGGCCACGGGTTGGGCTTGGACGTGCACGAGGAACCGCGGCTTTCGGATCACCCGGGAAACGACGCGGTCCTTCAGCCAGGCTCGGTGGTGACGGTGGAGCCAGGCCTGTACTACCCGGAGGAGGAAGCGGGGGTGCGGCTCGAGGACGTGTGGGCCATCGGGGCGGACGGGCGGGCGACGAATCTGTGTGCGTTTCCCCTGGACTTGGTACTCTGAGGAGGGTTCACTCCGCGGCCCGGACCAGGGCTCCTTCTTCCCGCGCTCGGTACAGTGCACGGTCCGCCGCCCGGACCAGTTCGTCCACGGTGGATCCGTGCTCCGGGCAGCTGGCGACCCCGACGGTCACGTCCGCGCCACGAAGGCCGTCACCTGCCCGCAGCGCGCGGCAAAGGGAGTCCGCCAGAGCCAGGGCTCCTTACAGCCCCGTGCCAGGGCAAAGCACCGCAAACTCGTCCCCGCCCAGCCGGAAGGCGGCGTCGGTGCGGCGGATCCTGCGGCGGAGCGCGTGCGCCACCCACTGCAAGACGGTGTCCCCGGCCTGGTGGCCCAGGGTGTCGTTGACCCGCTTGAACCCCCTCAGGTCCAGCAGCACGAGGCTCACGGGGTCGCCGTAGCGGCGGTGCCGTGCGAGCTCCCGCCCCAGCAGGTCCAGGAAGACCCGGCGGTTCAGCAGGTCCGTGAGCGGGTCGGTGGTGCTCATCCGCTCGAGCTCGCGGGTGGCCCGCTCCAGCTGCTCGTAGACCTCGCGGCTGGCCCGGTACCCCTGAAGCGTGACCCCCACCAGCAACCACACGGCCACCGTCAGCAGGAACACCGGGGTACTGATCTGGTAGGTGAGGGCGAGCAGGTAGGAGACGGGGGTGTAGGCTAGGAGGGTGAAGCCCACGAGCGGCGCGAGCCTTCGCAACGCCACGTGCGCGCGGTCTCCGGTCTCCAGGTAGCGGCCCACGGACACCGCCGCGGTGTTGATGAGGGAGAACAAGCTGCTGCAGGCCAACAGGAACAGGGCCTCCTGCAAGCTGGCGTCGGGCCGCAGCGGCCCGCCGGCTAGGCGCCAGAAGGCATACCCGGCCGCGGACATGGCCAGGGAGGCGTTGCCCACGAACACCACCGCCCGCCACGGGCTGACCCCGTGGAGAGGCGGCAGGATGGCGGAGGACATGAAGTTCACGAGGGGTGCCGCCTGCCAGCCGAGCAGCCACACCGCGGCGAAGGTGAAGGGAGCCTGCATGCTCACGACCACGCCGGAGGGAAAGCGGATGGCCACGGCGTTGCCGGCCACGGCTAGGAGCGCGAAGACCAGGTACGTGGTTCGGTCCACCCGGCCGAGCCCGGGTACGGAGGCCACGAGGAGCAACACGCCGACGATGAGCCAGAGGGTCGCATACAGTCGGTAGCTGAAAGACGATCGAGCGTGGCTTGTGTCCGTGGCGCGCTCCATGGCCTTAGACCTTGACGCACGGCAGAAGGCAACTTCGATGCCAGGATATCCACATCCAGGACGGAGGTGTCCATTGGACCGCGAACAGGCGTACGCAATCCTTTGTGAGTGGGTTCAGAACCCCAGCCTCCGCAAACACATGCTCGCTGTGGAGGCCTGCATGCGCGCCTATGCAGGCAGGTTCGGAGAGGACGAGGAAGCCTGGGGCGTGGTGGGGCTGCTGCACGACCTCGACTACGAACGGTACCCTCACCCCGGGCCAGGGGGCCACCCCTTCGTGGGCGTCGAGGAGCTGCGGCGCAGAGGGCTCCCGGAGTCCTGGTGCCGTGCCATCCTTTCCCACGCGGACTACAGCGGCTTCCCCCGCCAGACGCGCATGGAGAAGGCCCTCTTCGCGTGCGACGAACTCACGGGGTTCGTGGTGGCGGTGGCCCTGGTCAAGGGCCGCTCGCTGCGGAACGTGGACGTGGAGTCAGTCAAGCGGAAGATGAAAGACAAGGCGTTTGCCCGCGCGGTGAGCCGGGAGGATATCGCGCGGGGTGCCGAGGAGCTCGGGGTACCGTTGGACGACCACATCGCCACCGTGCTGGAGGCCATGCGGGGAGTCGCGGAGCAGCTGGACCTGGCCTGACCCCGAAGAGCGCTCAGGCAGGCTCCGCGGCGGGAGCAGACGCGACCGACACCCCGAGCTCCCTGGCCCGGTACAGCGCCGCGTCCGCTGCCGCGATCAGCGGGTCCGGGTCGCGGGCGTGGTGCGGGAACGTAGCCACGCCGATGCTCCCCTCCAGCCGCGCGTCCGGAGCCTCCTCCAGCCGGGCGCAACTGAGGATCCGGACTAGGTCCTCCGCCACCCGTAGCGCGCCCGCGGTGTCGGTGGCAGGCAGCAGCACCGCAAACTCGTCCCCGCCGATGCGGAACGCCAGGTCGGAGCCCCGGAGCCGGCTGCGAAACCCCTCTGCGACCTTCCGCAGCGCCTCGTCCCCGGCGGCGTGGCCGTACCGATCGTTCACCCACTTGAGGCTGCGCAGGTCCAGCACCAACACCGAAAGGGGCTGGCCTGTGCGGCTGTGGCGCTGCAGCTCCTGCGGGAGCACCCGCATGAAGTGGCGGCGGTTCGACAGGCCCGTGAGGGGGTCGGTGAGCGACAGCTGCTCGAGCTCCCGCAGGGTTCTTTGCAGCCGCTCGTTGGCCTCCCGGGTCTCCACCATGCCCTTCATGGCGAGCCCGGTCAACAGCCACACGCCCACGGTCAGCACGTGCGGTGCCGGACCCGCCTGGAAGGTGAGGACCAGGAGGTAGGCGAGGGGCACGTAGCAGGCGAACACCGTGGCCGCGGTGGCCAAGAACCGGCCAGGCTGCAGGAGGGACCGGTCGCCGGTGGCGAGCGCGCGGCCGTAGGCAGCCGTAGCCAGGTTGCCTACGACGAACACGAGCCCAGACCCGAGGACGCTGGCCACGTCGTGCCAGGTGGGGACCGGGCTCCAGCTGGGGTGCACGGCCTGGAACAGGGCGCCCGCCGCAGACGTCCACACCGTCCCGTTCCCGAAGTACAGCAGCGCCCGGTCGCGGTCCGCGCGCAGGCTGCGCATGGCCACGGGCGCAGACAGCAGGAAGATGGGCGGCGCGGCCTGCCATCCGAACAGCCACACGGGCGCGAGCGTCACCTGGAGGCTGAGCCGTAGCCCGCCCCACAGGGGGACGAAGAACAGGTTGCCGACCAGTGCGAGCCCCAAGAACAGCAGGTAGCCCGGCGGGAACTGAGCCGCGGCGGGGAGCGCAAAGACCAAGAGCACCCCTCCCGCGGCAGCCCACGCGGCGGTGTACACTCGGTATGCCCGGGGTCGTGCCTCCGGTGCAGCCCCGGGCGCAGTCGTGGTCACGGGCTCCCTCCCGTCACCCCAAGGCCGGCTGAGGGAGTAAGAGCAACCGAGGGGCCAAGATGGACACTACCGGAGACCTGCACGAAGCGGAACGGGGGTTTGCCGAAGCGGCCGCGCGGCTCGGCCGGTGGATCGCGGACTACCTGGCCGGTTCGGAGCGCTACCCGGTCCTGAGCCGCGCCAGGCCCGGCCAGGTGCGCAGGAGCCTCCCGAGCGCTCCGCCGCAGGACCCCGAACCCTTCGAGGCGGTGTTCGCGGACTTCGAGCGCGCGATCCTCCCGGGGATCACCCACTGGAACCACCCCGCCTTCTTCGCGTACTTCGCCATCACGGGCTCCGCGCCCGGGGTGCTGGGGGAGATGCTGTCTGCGGCGCTCAACGTGAACGGCATGCTGTGGCGGACGAGCCCGGCGGCGACGGAGCTCGAGCAGGTGACGCTGGACTGGCTGCGGCAGATGCTCGGGCTCCCCCAGCAGTTCGGCGTGATCATGGACACCGCCTCCGTGGCCACCCTGTGCGCGGTGGCGGCGGCGCGGGAGGCTTTGGACTTGGGCATCCGGACCCGGGGGATGGCCGGCCGGGACCTGCCGAGGCTGCGCCTGTACACCTCCGAGCAGGCGCACTCCAGCGTGGAGAAGGCGGCCATCGTGCTGGGGCTCGGCCAGGAAGGCTGCCGGAAGATCCCCACGGACGGTGAGTACCGCATGCGGGCCGACGCCCTGGAGGACGCGGTCCGGGAGGACCTGCGCGCCGGCTGGCGGCCCGTGTGCGTGGTGGCCACCGTGGGCACCACCTCCACCACCAGCGTGGACCCGGTGGACGAAGTGGCAGACGTGTGCGAGCGGTACGGCCTGTGGCTGCACGTGGATGCCGCCTACGGCGGGGCCGCCGCCATTTTGCCCGAGATGCGGTGGGTGCTGCGGGGCTGCGAGCGGGCGGACTCGTTCCTCGTGAACCCCCACAAGTGGCTGTTCACCCCGATCGACTGCACCGCCTTCTACACCCGCCGGCCGGAGGTGCTGCGTCGTGCCTTCAGCCTGGTCCCGGAGTACCTGCGTACTCCGGAGGACGAGGTGGTGAACTACATGGACTACGGAGTCCA
>BEII01000136.1 GCA_002898935.1 bacterium HR32 | reverse complement strand
AAGCAGTACGACAAGCGCGCGGACATCCGCAAGCGCGAGGCGGAGCGGCAGATCGCCCGAACCCTGGCGGGCCGGCGTCGCCCGGCCCGGGTGTGATAGAATACATCTGCCCGACAGGGCCGTTCGGATCTGTGGGGGCGAACGGTCTCGACTGGGCGGGAAGCAGCGGGGCTGCGCGCCGAGGTTGGTAGGGTCCTCGCAAAACAACCTACCGGACGCGAATAAGCGTCAACCAGCCTGTTCTCGCCGCGGCCTAATCCCCGCGGCCGTCTCCCCGGGTCCTGCCGGCGGACCCGGAGGGGGCGTGACGAAGCCGGCTGCGCCTGACCGCCGGGCCTCGGGCGGCCGGGCTAAGACAGAAGGGGCTGGCGCCGGGCCATCCCGCCTGCGGGAGGGCCCGGTGGCGAGACCAGAACGCAGGCTACGCGCGTAGACGCCTCGCCCTCACCTGTCCAGGACGCGGGTTCGATTCCCGCCGCCTCCACCACTCCGGCTGACTTCCTGTGAGCGGGTCGGCGGGCCGCGCCGGCGACCCGGCACCTATCCCAGCAGGTCCTCCGTGGGAAGCTCGAGGTCGGGGAACGCGGCCGGGGCGACCCGCTCGCCCCGGGGCAGCACCCGTACTTCCCGGTAACCGTCCGGGGAAGGGGTACGGTAAAGCTCGACGTGTTCCTGTGCGAGGTCCACGAGCCACACCTCGGGGATTCCGGCGCGGGCGTACACGGGAAGTTTGACCTGCCGGTCGTAGTCCGCGGAGGTTTCCGCCACCTCCACCACCAGCAGCACGTCCTGAGGGCCGGGGTGGGCGGAGGTGTAGAAGTCCGCCCGGGGACGCAGCAGGACGATATCCGGCTGGGGCTCCGAGTGTTCACCGAGGCGGATGGGGTCTTGGACACCCAGGACGGCTTTGCGAGCCACCTGGAGGGGGATCAGCCGGTCCAACAATCGTTTGACCGTTCCCGCGTGTCTTGCGCCGATGGGGCTCACTTCCACGATCTCGCCTTCGATGAGCTCCACCCGATCGTCCTCCCTGAGAATCCCGGCTTGTGGGAGGCGGTGGTACTCATCCACCGTGAACTTCCGCCGCACCACGACCGGCTGTGCCACCTTCCTCACCCTCTCGGACGCCGGGTCCAGATTCGGGCTGAGGACCGTCCTCCGTGTCGGGGACTCACCGTCAGCCTGCGGTCCGCCGTCGTGTCCATTTGTCGTACCCGCCCCATTGTAGCAAGGTAGCCACCTTGCACACGGTACAGGGCCCGCCGGTTCCTCATTCCGGACCGACGACGAAGCCGTCCGGATGGACGCTTCGCTGGCCACACGAAAGGGACTTCGTGGGCCGGGCCACCACCTCGGGTCGATCCAACGTCGTACCGTGCCGGGCGAGGACCACGCGGACCCTCGCGTGGTCCTCCTGACGGGCCCAGACGAGGCGGGAGACAGCCGGCTGCACCTGACCGCCGGGCCTCGGGCGGCCAAGCTAAGACAGAAGGGGCTGGCACCGGGCGATCCCGCCTGCGGGAGGGCCCGGTCGCAAGACCAGAACGCAGGCTACGCGCGTAGACGCCTCGCCCTCACCTGTTCAGGACGCGGGTTCCATTCCCGCCGCTTCCACCATCTGACCTCGGTTTCCCGTCTCCAGAGAGAGACGTGCTCCCGGCCAGCAGGAAATCCGTCTGCACGAGCCGAATCAGTCTGTCTGACAATCAGAGTAGGGGGGTCAGCTATGAAACCGTGGAGCAGGGCCAGGGTGTGGCTAGGGGCCTGCGCGATCCTGTTGGCGGTGTCCTCTGGGTCGTGGGCGGGACCGGCGGGAGGCCGGCTGACCATCCTGGGAGGCCCAGCGGCGGGCATTTTTAACGTCTTCGCCACGGGGCTGGCCACCTTCCTGTCCCGTCACGTACCCGGCGTGGAGGTGACCGTGGCCGCCACGGGTGGCTCGGTGGAGAACGTTCGTCGCGTGAACGCCCTGGACGGCGAGATGGCCGTGGCCTTCGCCAGCGACGTGCACGAGGGGTATCACGGGGTGGGCGCCTTTCAGGGAAGTCCCCAGCGGAACATCCGGGCCATCGGGCTGCTGTTCGTCGGGGTGGGCCACCTGGTGACCTACAAGGACAGCGGGATTCGCAGCGTGGCGGACCTTGCGGGAAAGCGAGTGGCCGTGGGCTCGCCCGGGTCCGGGACGTTCGCCAACGCGGAGCGCATCCTGGGCGAGCTCGGCGTGTGGGACCGCATCCAGCGGGTCCCCCTCCTGGGATCCGCGGCGGCCGCGGCTCTGCGGGACGGCCGGGTCGAAGCCTTCTACTACACAGGGCCGTACCCTGACCGGGCCACCATCGAGGCCGCCATCACCAAGGAGGTCCAGCTCCTGGACCTGTACGGCCCGTTGTCTCGCACCGACTTCTTCCGCAAGTACCCGTACTTCACCCGGTACGTAGTGCCTGCCCGCGGCTACAACGGGCTGACGGAAGCTGTCACCACGGTAGGCCTCCCGGGCCTGTGGTTCACCCACAAGGACGTTCCGGCAGACCTCGTGCGCAGGCTGGTGGCCGCCGCCTACAGCCGGGAGGGCCACGCGCACATGTTGCAGGTGCACGGGGCGTCCGCGGACATGACCAGCCGCCGTGCGCTGCTGGGGGTCAGCATCCCCCTGCACCCCGGGGCGGAGGCCCACTGGCGCTCCGTGGGGCTGGAGATCCCTGAAGCCGCCCGGTCCAGGTAGAGAGGCGGGATGAGGCGTCTCGCTGGCACCTGGGAAGGGGCCGTGCAGGTGGCCCTGGCGGGTGTGGTGGTCTTCTACCTGTGGACGTCCGCCTTCGGGGTCACGAGCCTGCAGTACCACCGGGGCGTGGCGGTGGCCTACGCCTTGGGCGTCGCTTTCCTGCTGTATCGAGGCAGCCGGCGGGCGCCAGAGGACGGACCCAGTTGGTTGGACCTCCTCCTGGTCGTAGCCAGCGTGGTGGTCGCCGGCTACTGGATCGCGCAGTACGAAGGGTTCGCGTACCGCGCAGGGGCCTTCAACAGCGTGGACGTGGCCCTCGGGTTCGTGGCCCTCGCCCTGGCCGTGGAGAGCACCCGCCGTGTCTTGGGGCCGTCCATGACCGTGGTGGCACTACTCCTGGTGGCCTACGCGCTTTGGGGCGGCTACCTCCCTGCGGTAGTGGGGCACCGGGGCTTCAGCCTCCGTCGGGTGGTGGAGTACTTCTACCTCACCCCTGAGGGGCTGTTCGGCGTCATGCCGGACATCCTCGGGACGTACATCCTCCCCTTCGTGGCCTTCGGCGCCTTCTTGATGCGGGCGGGGGTGGCCAAGTTCTTCATGGACCTCTCCATCGCCCTGGTGGGCCGGATGCGGGGTGGACCGGCCCAGGTGGCGGTGGTGAGCAGTGCCCTGTTTGGCTCCATCAACGGCAGTCCCGTGGCCAACACCGCCACCACGGGGGCCTTCACCATCCCCCTCATGAAGCGCTGCGGCTTCCCCCCGCACATCGCCGCGGCGGTGGAAGCCGCCGCGTCCACCGGGGGGATGATCCTGCCCCCGGTCATGGGGGCCGGGGCCTTCATCATGGCGGAGCTCACCCAAGTCCCCTACGCACACATCGCCGCCATCGCTCTCCTGCCGGGGTTCCTGTACTTCCTCGGGGTAGGGGTGATGGTGTACTTCGAGGCCCGCAAGTTGGGGCTGGAGGGGTTGCCGGCGGACCAAGTCCCGCGGCTCCGGGACGTGCTGGGACAGGGTTGGTACCTGCTGCTCCCCGTGGTGGTGCTGGTGGCGGTGTTGGTCCGCACCACCTCCGCTTCCATGGCGGTCATCGCCAGCATCCTCGCCACCGTGGCCGTGAGCTGGCTGCGACGCGACACCCGCATGGGGCCCCGGGAGGTCTGGCACGCCCTGGTGGACGCGGGCCGGAGCAGCACCTACGTGGCGGGGGCTACGGGCGCCATCGGCATCGTGGTGGCGGTGGTGACCCTCACGGGAATCGGGGTGCGGTTCAGCCAGCTGGTGCTGGAGGTGTCCAGCGGAAGCCTCCCCGTGGCGCTGCTCTTGGTGGCCGCGGCCAGCTTCGTGCTCGGCATGGGCATGCCCATCACCGCCGCCTACCTGGTCCTGGCCGTGGTGGCGGCCCCGGCCCTGGTGCAGATGGGGGTCCCCCTCCTGGCGGCCCACATGATCATCTTCTGGCTGAGCCTGGACTCCAACGTCACCCCGCCCGTGGCCCTGGGCGCGTACACCGCGGCCGCCATCGCACAGGCAGACCCGTGGCGGACGGGGTGGAACAGCTTCCGGTTCGCCAAGATGATCTACGTCATGCCGGTCCTGTTCGCCTACACCCACATCCTCATGACCGGGACCTGGCAGGAGAACCTGTGGGCGGCGGTTTCCTCCGTGGTGGGCACGGTGGCCTTCTCCATCATGAGCACCGCGTACTTCCTGGTCCGCACCAGCTTGGTGGAGTGGCTGGTCCTGGCCGCGGCCACGGTGCTGTGCTTCATCCCCACCCTGGCCACAGACCTGGCGGGCATCGGCCTGTTCATCCTCGTGTACCTGTGGCAGCGGCGCAAGCTGCTCCGGCACCCGGAGCAGGCGCCATGGCAGGCGGGAGTTCCCGCGGAGTCGGTGGTGGACTGACGTGTACGAGCCCGTGGAACGGCCCACGGTGTACCAGCTGGTGGCGGAACGCCTCCTCCACCAGGTGCGTCTGCGCCGTCTGAACCCGGGGGACAGCCTGCCCCCGGAGCACGAGCTGGCGCGCCGGTACGGAGTCGGGCGGTCCTCGGTGCGCGAGGCCTTGCGGCTGCTGGAGTCCAAGGGGGTGATCCGGTCCGCCGGCCACGGGTCCTTCGTGGTGGCGGAGTACGGGAACGCCCTGGTGGACTCCCTGCGGTTCTTGCTGACCCTGGAGGCCTTCGACCTGGAGGAGCTCTACGAGCTCCGGAAGATCCTGGAAACGGAGTTCGCGGCCCTGGCTGCGTCGCGGCGGAAGGAAGAACACCTGCAGCGCATGGAGGAGGCCATCCGGGAGATGGAGGCAGGGCTGGACTCGCAGGCCCGGTACATCGAGGCGGACTTGCGTTTCCACCTCACGGTGGCGGAGGCCACCCGCAACCGGGTAGGGGTCTACGTGATGCGGGCCATCCGGGACCCGCTGCACAAGGCCCTGGCCAGCGTCTACCACATCCCCGGGAGCCCGCAGAAGTCCATGGCCCAGCACCGGGCCATCCTGGAGGCGGTGCGGGCCCGGGACCCCGAGGAAGCCCGCCGTCGCATGGCGGAGCACTTGGGGCGTGTCCAGGAGGACGTGCGCAGGGTGTTCCACCCAGACAGAGCACAGGACGCGGGAGGAGGGTGACCTTGGAACGGATCGGCTTCGTGGGCCTGGGGGTCATGGGCAGCCGCATGGTGAAGCGGCTCCTGGACGCGGGACGGCGGGTGGTGGGGTACAACCGCACCAAGGCCAAGGCGCAGTGGCTTTCGGACCTGGGCATGGAGTGGGCGGACTCGCCCCGGGCGGTGGCGGAGGCGGCGGACGTGGTGTTCACCATGGTCACCGACACCAAGGCCTTGGCGGCGGTCACGGAGGGCCCCGAGGGAATCCTGGAAGGGCTGGGTCCCGGCAAGGTGTACGTGGACATGAGCACCGTCAGCCCCGCCGCCAGTCGGGCCC
>BEII01000135.1 GCA_002898935.1 bacterium HR32 | reverse complement strand
CAGGTACGCCAGGGCATTCACCACGAGGGGCAGAAGGAGTGGGGGTGCGATGGCCACCCCGCCCGGCCCGATGGAAGGAGGCTGGTGCAGCGTCCGGAACCACACGACGGAGTAGTGCACGATGGGCACGTCCAGGAAGCCCACCACGCCCACCACCGCCGCCAGGGATCGGCCGCGTTCTGGGTCGTCCGACAGGCCGCGTACGAGCACACATCCCACGTACAGCAGGAACAGCACCGCGGTGGTGACCAGGCGGGCGTCCCACGCCCACCAGACCCCCCAAACCGGCCGGCCCCAGAGCATCCCCGACAGCAGCGTGAGCCCGGAGAACACCACGACGAGCTCCGCACCGGCCTGGGCCAGGTGGTCGTAGCGGGCCTGTCGGCGCCACAGGTACAGGGCTCCGGCCACGCACGCCACCGCCGCAGCCACATACGCGGCCAGGGCGCTCGGGACGTGCACGTACATGATCCGCACGTACTCCCCCTGGTACGCGTCGGGCGGGCTGAGCCACAGCGCCAGGACCAGGCCCAGGGCCAGCAGGGCTGCGGTGGCGCCGCCCAAGAACGCCCGCAGCACCCTAGCCCTCCGCCACAGCCGCGAACAGCGGCGGGCCGACCAGCAGGAAGAGGGCGTCGAACACCACGAGCACACCCAGCCACGGCCCGAAGGGAGCGCCCTGGAGGGCCGCCTCGGTCAGCCGGATCCCAGCCAGGAGGACGGGCAGGCAGGTGGGCAGGAGCAACAGCGGCATCAGCAGGTGGCCCCCGCGCACGTTCAGCAGCAGCGCCGACAACAGCGCGCCGACCGCCGCGAGTCCGCAACTGGCCAGCAGCCCTGCGGCTGCCAGGCGCATCCAGCCAGGCCCGAGGCGTACCCCGAACAGCACGGCCTGCGCCAGGCCCAGGGCCAGCCCCAGCACGAGGAGCAGCACCACCAGGGCCGCCCAGCGTCCCCAGAAGAGGTCCTCCCGGCTGCCCGGATACAACAGCAGCGCCTCCAGGGTGCCCTCCTCGCCCTCTCGCTCCGTGGTGCGCTCCACCAGCAGGACCGCCGCCAGGGCGAGCGCCACCCACAGCATCGCAGGCGCCCGGTCCGGCTGTGCGCCCTGCGTCAGCCCGAGGACGAGGGCCACCAGCAGGCCGAAGCTAGCGGAGGGCAGGAGCACCTCGCGGCGCCTCCACTCGACGCGCAGGTCCTTGGCCGCCAGGGCCACAGCACGCTCTAGCGCCCTCACCATAGTGCTCCCGCAGAGGCCTCCCGCTCCTGCGGCTGCGGGCGGCCGTCCCGCAAGACCAAAACCCGGTCGCCGAGGGGCTGCGCCCGGTCCCAGTCGTGGGTGGCCAGGATTACCCCACCGCCGCGGCGCCGGACTTCGTCCACCAGCTCGCGGACCAGTCCCACGCCCTCTTCGTCCAAGCCCACGAAGGGCTCGTCCGCGAGCAGCACCGCGGGTTCCAGTAGCCCCACCCGAGCGAGGGCAAGGCGCCGGCGCATCCCAAGGCTGTAGGTCGCCACGGGGCGGTCCGCCACGGATCCCAGGCCGACCCGCTCAAGCCACCGGTTCGCCAGGGCCCGCGGACGGCCTGCCATGTCCGCAGCGAAGTGCAGGTTCTCACGGCCCGAAAGCGCCGTGTACGCCCCACCGCTCCCGAGGTAAGCACACACCTCCCGCACCCGGCTCGCCTCCCGCACCACGTCCCACCCGCAAACCCGGGCGCGTCCCTCGGTCGGCCGCAGGGCCGTGGCGAGGATGCGCAGCAGCGTGGTCTTGCCCGCGCCGTTCGGGCCCGCAAGCAGCAGGCAGGTCCCAGCCGGCACGGTGAGGCTCACGCCGCGGAGCGCGACCACCCGGCCGAACCGCCGGCCCAGCCCTTCCGCGACCACGGGAGGAGACGTCAGCACCGCGTTCCTGCGCCCGTGGGAAGCGCATCCCGCAGCTCTGCGGCGTCGAACAGGAAGAAGGCGTAGCCGCGGTGGGTGGCGGCTTCGTGTTCCTCCACCTCGGCCCGCAGCGCGGCGAGCTCCGCCTCGAGGCTGGACAGCCGGTCGTGCAGGCGTTGCCGGAGGGCTTGGTTGATCTCCCGGATCCGCTGGGTGAGCTGGCGGCGCTCGCGCCGCGGGAGGGAGGGCGACTCCAGGGCGCGGATGCACCGCCACTTCTCTTCCACCAGCGGCGCCGTCTCGCCGTCCCGGGGCAGGTGGCGGTCCGGGTTGTGCTGCAGGTCCAGCCACAGCTGGCGTCGCCGCGCGTACTCCGCGGACGGGTCCGCGTGTCGGGCGAGGGGGAGGTGGAAGGTGCCGGTGAGGATCGCGAAGGCAGGAAGCTCTAGGCCGAAGAACTCGCGGGCCACCCGGTCGGTCACGCGGTCGTACCGGGCACCGCCGAGGCCGTGCACGAACAGGTCGCACACGCACAGGCGCACGAACAGCGTGAGCGCGAGCGCCCGCGGGCGTACACCCTCGGGCAGCGTTCCCTCCTGGGACACCGGGCTCAGGGGCTGTCCGTCCGCGTACAGCACCGGCGGCCGGCCTGGCCGGACGAACAGCGGCCGGCGCCTTCCCTCGCGGACCAGCCACAGGGGCAGTTCTACCAGCCCCTGGTCCTGCCGCAGGTCCGGAAACGGCTGCGCCGCGGACCGCAACCCCTCCTCCCGCCGGTGCTCCCCGAGCGCGCGGTTGTGCACCGCCAGGAAGCGCTGCGCGTCCTGAGCCAGCCAGCTCACGAACTGTGCGAAGGCCGCGGTCCTGGAGAGCTGCGAGACCAAGACCTCCAGGTAGTACGGCAAGCCTTCCGCGGCCCGGCGCAGCCACGCACCGAACTCGCCCAGGTGACGGGTCCGCGCGCGGGCCGTGCGTCCGTGCGCCCTCAGCCGCTCGACCCGCGGGGCGAGATCAGACCGGTCCACCGTAGCGAGGTCCTCCTCCAGATCGTCGCAGAAGCCCTCCCACGTGCCCTCCTCAGGCGGCGGGAGGGCTTCGTAGGGCACCTCGGGCCCGGCCTGGACCACGACCCGCTCCTTGGGCACGAGCCGCCCGTCCCGCCTGGGGACGACGGCACTCCAGGCCCCGCACTCGTCGGAGTCCACCACCACGTTGAGCCCCGCCGCACCGGCCTCCATGCACCGGGCCACCGCCAGGGTCTTGAGCCAGATGCCTGGGTGGAAGAGCGCGGGCTGGTGTCCGGTGGCCACCCACGGGCCTTCCAGAGGGACTGGCGCTGGAAAGCCCCACCGCTCAAGCAGCGCTTGGGCCTGGGAGAGGATCTCTGCCCGCGCCTGCTCCCGTACGTCCCGCAGGGCGACCCCGAAGACCCGGGCGCCCTCAAGGGCGCGCGCGCCCTGCCTCGCCACGTCCACCCACCGGCCGAGTTCTGGCCGGCAGAGCACCTGGCCGTGGCGCTGCGGGATCGAGAGCTGCCCGCTCACACCAGCGCCTCCAGGCGCCTGACCCCGAGCTCTTCCCGCAGCACGAACGGCTCCCCGTAGGCCACCCCGATGAGGGAGCCGTAGTAGGCGGCCGCGGCCGCGACGGCCTCCAAGACCCGCTGGTTCCCCCGCTCCGGGCCGAACTGGCTCTGGTAGGCGCGCAGGCTTTCCATCTTCTGCTCGAAGGTCTCGCTGACGTCGAACACGAAGGACGGCCGGCGCACCATGCGGTAGTGGGTGGAGAAGAAGTGCACGACCCTGCGCGGGTAGTGGGGCTCCCCGGGGATGTCGGTGCGGGTGAGCTTCGCGTAGAAGCGCGCGGCCTCGCACAGGGCCGCGGCCTGCACGTGGTCGGGGTGCGCGTCCTCCCAGTACGGTACGAACAGCCACTCGGGCCGCACGGAGCGGATCACCGCGGCCACCTGCTTGCGGGCTTCCACGCCGTCCAGCAGGTACCGGTTGGGCAGGTCCAGCATGATCCGTTCGGTGCCCAGGATCTCCGCCGCCCGGGCGGCCTCCGCCCTGCGGCGCTCGGGGCTGCCGACCGGGGTGGGCTCGCCGTCCGTCAGGTCGCAGAACACCACGCGCCACCCTTCCCGCACGAGGGCGGCCGCGGTGCCGCCCAGGGCGATCTCCGCGTCGTCCGGGTGGGGGGCCAGCACGAGCACCGTCTTCACGCGTCTGCCTCCTGCCCTCGGCGCGTCCCCAGCCACCGGGCCGCCTCCCGCTCCAGCAGGTCCAGGTAGTACCGGCGCCGCACCTCCGGGTCGTCCAGCCCGCCCCAGAACCGCCGGTGCGGGTTCTTGTAGATGCGGCCGATGGGGATCTCCCGAACCCGCAAGCCGTGCCGGGCCGCCTGCACCCACACCTGAAGGGGCAGTCCGTAGGAAGGTTCGTCCAGCTGCAGACGGCGTAGGGCGTCCGCCCGGTACGCCTTGAACCCGCAGAAGGCGTCGGTGAGCCGGTAGCCAGTGAGCGCGTTCACACGCTCGGTGACCTCCTGGTTGATACGCAACCGGTCCGGGGGCGGCTCCTGGCCCCGCGAGGAGCCCGGCAGGTAGCGGCTCCCCGAGGCGATGTCGCAGTCCTCGAGGGCCGCCACCAGGTCTGGGATCAGGTAGGGTTCGTGCTGTGCGTCGCAGTCCATGGTGACCACCACGTCGTAGCCGTGCTGCAGGGCGTATCGGAACCCGTCGATCAAGGACGCCCCGTAGCCCTGGTTGTCCGGGTGTCGGAGCACGCATACCGCAGGGAACTCCCGCAGGATCTCCGGAGAGCGGTCGGTGGAGCCGTCGTCCACCACCAGCACGTCCGCGCCCGGGGGCAGGTAGCGGAAGACGGCCTCCAGCACCTCCCGCAGGGTCGCCTCCTCGTTGTAGAGGGGCATCACCACCAGCACCCGCCCGGGTCCGGTCATGCGGCCTCCCGGAAGGCCTCTCGGGCTGCGGCGGCCACCCGACCCAGCTCAGCCGGTCCGTGCGCCGTGGACAGAAACCACGCCTCGAAGGGAGAGGGTGGCAGGTACACGCCGCGGGTGAGCATGGCGTGGAAGAACCGCGCGAACCGCTGCCCGTCTGAGGCGCGGGCGGTCTCGTAGTCCACCACGGGTCCCTCGCAGAAGAACACCGTCAGCATGGAGCCCACCCGGTTCACCCACACCGGCACACCCGCGGACGTGGCCGCCTCCTGCAACGCTCCCTCCAGTTCCCTCCCGCTCTGTTCCAACCGCCCGTACACCTCCGGGTCTTCCAGCTCCCGCAGGGTCGCCAGCCCCGCCCGCACGGCCACGGGATTGCCGGACAGGGTCCCGGCCTGGTAGACAGGGCCCTCCGGAGCCACCTGGCACATCAGATCCTCGCGGCCACCGTACGCCGCGAGCGGGAAGCTGCCGCCGATCACCTTGCCGAGGCACGTGAGGTCTGGGCGCACGCCGAACAGGTCCTGCGCACCTCCGTAGCAGAACCGGAACCCGGTGATCACCTCGTCGAACACCAACAGCGCGCCGTACCGCTCCGTGAGCTCCCGGAGCCCTTCCAGGAACCCGGGCCGGGGCGGGACGGTGCCCATGTTCCCCGCCACGGGCTCCACCACCACCGCGGCGATCTCCTCGCCCCTGCGCTCGAACAGCTTGCGGGCTGCCTCCAAGTCGTTGTACGGGAGGGAAAAGGTAGCCTCCACCGCGGCCGCGGGTACTCCGGGGCTGTCCGGCAGGTCGAAGGTGGCCACGCCCGAGCCCGCCCGCACC
>BEII01000134.1 GCA_002898935.1 bacterium HR32 | reverse complement strand
TCCATGACCGCGATGCGGTCCCCCAGGCCCATGGCCTCCACCTGGTCGTGGGTCACGTAGATGGTGGTGGTCCCCAGCTGTCGCTGGAGCTGCTTCAGCTCGAACCGCGCCACCGCCCGCAGCTTCGCGTCCAGGTTGCTGAGCGGCTCGTCTAGCAGGAACACCTTCGGGTCGCGCACCACCGCCCGGGCCAGGGCCACCCGTTGCCGCTCCCCGCCCGACAGCTGGCGGGGGTGGCGGCCGAGCAGCCGCTCGATGCCGAACAGAGCCGCCGCCCACTCCACCTTGCGGCGCACGGTGGGGCGGTCCACCTGAGCCGCCTCCAGGGGGAAGGCGATGTTCTGGAAGGCGGTCTTGTGCGGGTAGAGGGCGTAGCTCTGGAACACCATGGCGATCCCGCGGGCGCGGGGCGGTACGTCGTCGTCCACCTTCTCGCCCGCGATGTAGATCTCCCCCGCGGTGGGCTTCTCCAGCCCCGCGATCATCCGCATGAGGGTGGTCTTCCCGCACCCGCTGGGGCCCAGGAGGACGACGAACTCGCCCTCCAGGACGCACAGGTCCACGCCGTCCACGGCCCGCACCTCGCCGAAGTGCTTTTGCAGGCCCCGGGTCTCCACGTACCCCAAGGTGGTGGGTTCTTCCAGCGCCGTGGAGCTCGTCACCGTCGCCAACGCGCACGCCCTCCTCTTGGACACGCGGGTGGGGCGGCCGCGGCCGCCCCACCCGCCACCGTCACGCTCAGCGGTCCCGGCCTCCGCCGACCAGGCCCTGCTGCCGCCACTTGCGGAAGATCTCCACGCAGCGCCGGTGGGTCTGCTGGACCGCCTCCCGCACGCTGAGCCTCCCCGTGGCCGCCTGGGCGAACATGTCCGGGATCAGGTACGTGTCGAAGATCTCGCCCTCCGCGGGGTTCGCCGGCCCCGGGTGCCCGATGTTGGTGGACCACTGCTCCGCGTCCACCAGCACCCGCAGCTTGTCCGGCGGGTTCGAGCCGAAGGGGTCGCGGATCAGGGCCGCCCGCAACCACCGCCGGCCTGCCTCGGGCTTCTCCGCCGCCGGGACCCGCTTGTCCGCCACGCTCCCCATGAAGGACGGGAAGTTATATAGCTTGCTCGCGAGCACCGCGTCCCGGTAGTTGTCCACCAGGTGCAGCAGGAACTCCTTCGCCAGGTCGGGGCTGCGGGCAAACCGCCAGATGGCCCAGACCCCCATCACGTGCTCGCTGGCCCAGCGCGCGGCGGGGCCCCGAAGGGCGGGGACGAACCAGATGTCGTCCGCGACGGGCAGGCGGTTGTCCTGCGCGGTCCGGTACGCGGAGATGGAGTTGAGGATGTAGGCGGTCTGGCGGGCGTTGAGCGCCTGGTTGTTGCTGGCCGCGTTCCAGCTGAGTACCGCGGGGTTCATGCACTCCCGGAACAGCCGGACCCCGTACTCCACCGCCCGGATGGTCTGCTCGCTGTTCAGGACCACGTTCTCGTTGGCGTCCTGGATGGACGCGCCGAAGGACCAGAGAATGGCCCGGGTGGCCATGTTGGAGTCGATGTCCTGGCTGAACCCGATCCCGATGGGGATCTGGATCTCCGGGAACCGCCGCTTGATCTCGTTGCCCGCCCGGATCAGGTCGTCCCAGGTGCTGGGGCCGTTGGGGTAGCCCACCGCGGTCCACACGCTCTTGAGGTAGTCCCCGGGGTCGGGCACCCAGTTGTCCGAGAAGCCGTAGTACTTGCGGGAGTTCGGGTTGTACACGCTCTTGCGGACCAGGGGCACCATGGGCCCGTACCGCCGCTCCGCCTCCTGGTTGATGTCCCGCAGGTCCAGCACGTGCGGCTCGAAGGCCGATGGCGGCGAAAGGAAGAAGAACAGGTCGTGGCCCTGCTGGGCTGCCACCTCCGCGTTGGCCCGGGGCACGATGTCCGCAAACGAGATGTGGTCCACGGTCACCTGCACGCCCCGCTCGCGGCCCCACCGCTGCGCGAACGGGTCGAACCACTCGTCGAAGGCGGGGACGAAGTGGCTCCAGGTGAGGATCCGCAGGGTGCGCTGCTGGGCCAGGGAGTACTTCGGCACGTAGAAGTAGGGCATGCCCAGGACCGCGGTGGTGACCGCGGCCTTCCTGAGGAACTCACGCCGGGAGATGCGACCGTCCTCCCCCGCGCCGGGGCTCACCTCAGCCCCGGTCGACTTCCGCCTCTCCTCCTCCATTCCGGAGTTCACCCCCTCCCGATGCTCCCCCGCCCTGTGGGCCGGGGGGTCTGGCTGTGGGACTCAGTACGCCTTGCGGGGCCGGGTTCCCTGTAGGCTCGGGCGGCGCTCGGTGGTGGCCCCAGGGGAATTCGAATCCCCGTCTCCGCCTTGAGAGGGCGGTATCCTAGGCCTCTAGACGATGGGGCCACGCGCTCGCTTCCTGCCACCGACGTGGCTGGGGGAGGAGGATTCGAACCCCCACTAACGGGTCCAGAGCCCGTCGTCCTACCGTTAGACGATCCCCCAACGGTGCACACGGCGAGCCCCACGGTCGTCCCGCGGGGCCCGCTGCTATTGTGCGGGGCTTGGCTCTGGCTTGTCAAACCGCGGGCTCGGCCGCCCCCGCCAGCTTGCGGGCTTCGCGCAGCCGGTCCCGGACCCGGTCCGGGCCCAGGACCTCCATCAGTTCGAACAGCCCCGGCCCCACGGTCTTCCCGGTGAGCGCCACGCGCAAGGGGTGGACCACCTGCCGCATGGACAGGCCGTGCTCTTCTGCCATGGCCCGGAGGGCAGCCTCCACCCGGTCTGCGCGAAACGGACGCACGCCCTCGAGGGCGGCCGCGGCCAGGTGCAGGACACGGGCGGCCTCCGCGGTCCGCAGATGGGCGTCGACCGCGGGAGGGTCGTAGTTCGGCTGGTCCAGGAAAAAGAAGTCGCCGTAGCGCAGGACGTCCGCGCCTTCCTTGATGCGCTCGCCCAGCACCTCCACCACCCTGCGCACGTACGCCCGCCGGTCCGGGTCCGTAGGGTCGTCCAGCAGGCCCTGGCGGTGCAGGTACTCCGCCACCAGGTCTACGAGCCGGTCCGGGTCCTCGCGCAGCAGCCGCCGCAGGTACTCGCCGTTCATCCACAGGAGCTTCTGGCGGTCGAACACGGGTGAGGCCCGGCCGATTTCCTTCAGGTCGAACCGGGCGACGAGCTCTTCGGTGGAGAAGATCTCCCGGCCGTCCTCGGGGTACCAGGCCATCAGCGCGAAGAAGTTGCGCAACGCCTCGGGCAGGTACAGGGCCTCCCGGTACTCCCGCAGGGCTGCGTCCCCGTGCCGCTTGCTCAGCTTCCGGCGGTCCGGCCCCACGAGCACCGGCAGGTGTGCGAACTCCGGAGGGTCCCACCCGAAGGCGTGGTACAGGAGGAGCTGGCGGGGGGTGTTGCTCAGGTGCTCCACTGCCCGCAGGATGTGGGTGATCCGCATCCCGTGGTCGTCCACCACGTTGGCGAAGTTGTACAGAGCGGTCCCGTCCGACCTGACCACCAGGAAGTCGTCCAGCTCGTCCAGGGGAAAGGCCACCTCTCCCCGCACCAGGTCCCGCACCACCACGCACAGCCGCTCCGCACCGTCCTGCGCGCGCAGCTCCAGCCAGCCACCGGGCCGTGCCCGGGAGGGGTCCCGGAAGGGCGCGAGGTCCAGGCGCACGGCCGCACGCCGGCCCTCGGCCTCGAACGCCCTGCGCGCTTCCGCCGACAGGTGCCGGCAGCGTCCGGAGTACCGGTAGGGCCTCCGCTCCGCCTGGGCGCGGGCGCGCTCCGCCTCAATCTCCTCCGGGGTGCAGTAGCAGGGGTAGGCGAAGCCGCGGGCCACGAGCTCCTCCGCGGCGGCGCGGTACAGCCCCGCCCGCTCGCTCTGCCGGTACGGGCCGTACGGGCCGCCCACGTCGGGCCCTTCGTCCCAATCGATCCCCAACCACCGCAGGTCCTCGTAGATGGCGCGCTCGTACTCCGCAGACGACCGGGTGGGGTCGGTGTCCTCGATGCGCAGGACCACCTGACCGCCGTGCCGACGGGCGAACAGCCAGTTGAAGAACGCAGCCCACGCGTTGCCCACGTGCAGGTACCCCGTGGGGCTGGGCGGGATACGGGTGCGGACCGAGCCCATCCGTCTACGTGAACAGGGCGCTCACGGACTCGTCGCCGTGGATGCGCCGGATGGCCTCGGCCAGCAGCGGGGCCGCGGACAGCACGCGGACCTTCGGGGGCGCCTCCGGGTGCGGGGGGATGGTGTTGGTGACGATGACCTCGCGGATCTCCTCCCGGGCCAGGCGCTGGAGCGCGGGGCCCGCGAACACCGCGTGGGTGGCGCACACGTACGCCTCGGGCTGCGCCCCGTGCTGGACCAGGACCTCCACCGCGCCCGCGATGGTGCCCGCGGTGTCGATGATGTCCTCGATGAGGATGGGCACACGCCCCTCCACCTCGCCCACCACCTCCACGGGCTGCTTGGCGTCCTTGCCCACCCGGCGCTGGAACACGATCGCCAGGGGCAGGTCCAGCCGGTCGGCCAGCTGCTTGCTGCGCTTCACCGCCCCGTCGTCCGCGGCCACCACCACCGCGTTCCGCAGCCCCTTGTGCCGCAGGTCGTCGCTGAACAGCGGCATGGCCCGCAGGTGGTCCACGGGGATGCTGAAGAACCCCTCGATCTGGCCCGCGTGCAGGTCCACGGTCAGCACCCGGTCCACGCCTGCGGTGATGAGCAGGTCGGCCACCAGGCGGCCCGTGATGGGTTCCCGAGGCGCGTCCTTCTTGTCCTTCCGCGCGTAGCCGTAGTAGGGGATCACGGCGGTGATGCGGCCCGCGGAGGCCCGGCGCAGGGCGTCCACCATGATCAGCAGCTCCATGAGGTTCTCGTTCACGGGGTGGCAGAGGGACTGCACCACGAAGGCGTCCACGCCCCGCGCGTTCTCCTCGTAGCGGACGTAGATCTCCCCGTCCGCGAAGCGCTCGATCCGCACCCGGCCGAGCTCCATGCGCAGGCAGCGGGTGATCTCCTCCGCCAGGGGACGGTTCGAAGTCCCGCTGAACAGCTTGAGGGGGCCGTACTCCAAACGTCGCCTCCGGGACGGGGCTCGCACCCCCACTATAGCAGCTCGCGCGAGCAGCCCGCGCGGCCGGGGCTTAGCGGCCAGACGGCGGCCGGGCCTCCACCAGGAACCGGATGGCGGTGCGCTCTTGGCCGTCGATCTCCACCTTCGTGAAGGCGGGGATCGCCACGAGGTCGATCCCGTTGGGCGCGATGAAGCCCCGGGTGATGGCGATGGCCTTCACCGCCTGGTTCACGGCCCCCGCGCCGATGGCCTGCAGCTCCGCGGAGCCGTGTTCCCGGAGCAGGGCGGCCAGCGCGCCGGCCACCGCCTTGGGGTTGGAGTCGGCTGACACCTTCAGAACCTCGGGCATCCCGGACCACCGGCGGCTGCGGGCCAGCTGTCCCCACACGCCGCGCCGGTAGTGTTCCCCCTCAACCCTCCGCTTCCCTTCCGGGCCGGGAACGCAGGACCGCCCAGGCGAAGCGCGGAAGGGCCAGCTGCCGTCTCCACCGCCACGGTTCCCGCACCAACCGGTACAGCCACTCCAGGTGGGCTCCGCGCACCCACCCTGGCGCCCGGCGGGACTGTCCCGCCCGTACGCCCCGACTCCCGCCGACCCCCATCGCCAGCCGGAC
>BEII01000133.1 GCA_002898935.1 bacterium HR32 | reverse complement strand
CCCCACTCCCGCAGGCCCGGCAGGTCGCGCACGCGCTCGGGCGGGATTGCTCCGTCCGTCGCACCGAGCTCGTCGCCGTAGTACAGGGTCGGTGTACCGCGCAGGGTCAGGAGCAAGAGGTGGGCGAGCCGCGCCCGCTCGGGGCCGAGGCGCGTGCTCACCCGCGGGCGGTCGTGGTTTCCCAGGACCCAGTTCGGCCACGCCCACGGTGGGATCGCGGCTTCGTACGCCGCCACGAGGTCGAGGAGGGATTTCGGCTGCCACGCCTCCGCAGGGAGCTCCACCAGCGCGGGGTTGAGGGGGAAGTGGCACTCCGGGGCCGCCTCGGTGCCGTAGTACTGGACCCACCGGTGAAGCGGCAGGTACACCTCCCCGATCAGCGCCCGCTCTCGTCCGGGGGCGCTGTAGGCGTCCAGGAGCGACCGCAGTCGGCGCAACACGCCGTGGGTCTCCGGCTGGTCCTCGGTGTACACGTGCAGCAGCCGATCCCGCTCCCGCATGCCCGGCCTCCACTCCGGGTTGTCGGGCTCGTCCCGGAACTCGGCGTCCTCCACCAGCACCCACACCGCGTCCACGCGGAAACCGTCCACGCCCCGATCGAGCCAGAAGCGCGCGACCTCCAGCAGGGCCTCCACCACCTGCGGGTTCCGGTAGTTCAGGTCCGGCTGTTCGGGCAGGAACTGGTGGAGGTAGTACTGGTGCGTGGCGGGGTCCCACGTCCACGCAGGGCCGCCGAAGAAGCTGCGCCAGTTGTTGGGGGGGACCCCGCCCGGCCTTGGGTCGCGCCACACGTACCAGTCGCGCTTGGGGCCCGTGCGGCTGCTGCGTGACTCGACAAACCACGGGTGTTCGGTCGAGGTGTGGTTCGCCACGAGGTCCACCACCACCCGCAGGCCGCGGCGGTGGGCCTCCGCCACCAGACGGTCGAAGTCTGCGAGGGTCCCCAGGGCAGGGTCTACGGCGCAGTGGTCGGTGACGTCGTAGCCGCCGTCGAACCCAGACGACGGGTAAAAGGGTTCTAGCCACACGGCACCCACACCGAGGTCCTGCAGGTAGTCGAGACGCGAGGTGACGCCCCGCAGGTCGCCCACCCCGTCTCCGTCGGAGTCCTGGAACGAGCGCGGGTACACCTCGTAGAAGGCTTCCCGCGCCCACCACGGGAGGGAACGCGACGCCGTCACGGCCCCGGGGAGCCCACCGCGCGCCAGACGGCTACCAAGCCGCGGGGGGCGATCCAGCCGCTCCCGGGAGGGAGGCGCACGGGACGCCGCCGTGGGTCCCCGGTGGACCACACCAGCTCCCACGCCCACGCGGCGGGCGCGGGCGGGAGGACGAAGCGGATCCCACGGCCGCTGTTGAACACCAACAGGAAGGAGTCGTCCCGTACAGGCCGGCCCCGCTCGTCGCGCTCGAAGAACGCGGCCCCGCACAGCACCATCCCCAGCGCCTGCAGGGTGGGGTCCTGCCAGTCCTCCGCGGTCATCTCGCGCCCGGAGGGGTGGACCCAGGTGACGTCGCGGCACCGTCCGGCGTCCTGGCCCCGCAGGAAGGTCCGGCGCCGGAAGTTGGGGTGCGCCCGCCGGAACGCCACCACCTCCCGGACGAACCGCAAGAACCGCGCCTGGTCTTCGTCCAGGTCCCAGTGGTACCACGACAGCTCGCTGTCGTGGCAGTACGCGTTGTTGTTCCCGCGCTGGGTGCGGGACAGTTCGTCCCCGCCGAGCAGCATGGGCACCCCTTGGGACAGCAGCAGGGTCGCCACGAGGGCGCGCTTGAGGGCCTCCCGGCGCCGGCGCACCTCGGGGTCGTCCGTGGGCCCTTCCACCCCGCAGTTGGTGCTGTAGTTCTCGTCGGTGCCGTCCCGGTTGTCCTCCCCGTTGGCTTCATTGTGCTTGCGCTCGTAGCTCACCAGGTCCTGCAGGGTGAACCCGTCGTGGGCGGTGACGAAGTTGACGGAGGCGAAGGGGCGGCGGCCGGAGTGCTCGTACAGGTCTGCGCTGCCGCTCAGGCGGGTGGCGAACTCGCCCAGGGTCCCGGGGTCGCCTCGCCAGTACCGCCGCACCGCGTCCCGGTACCGACCGTTCCACTCCGCCCACTGCCAGGGGAAGTTGCCGATCTGGTAGCCTCCGGGCCCCACGTCCCACGGCTCCGCGATCAGTTTGACGCGCGAGAGGACCGGGTCCTGCTGGATGACTTTGAAGAACGCGCTCAGCATGTCCACGTCGTAGAGCTCCCGGGCCAGGGCCGCGGCCAGGTCGAACCGGAAGCCGTCCACGTGCATCTCCACCACCCAGTACCGCAGGCTGTCCATCACGAGCTGCAGCACGTAGGGGTTCCCCGGGTCCAGGGTGTTGCCTGTGCCCGTGTAGTCCATGTAGTAGCGGGGGTTGTCGGGATGCAGCTTGTAGTAGCTGGCGTTGTCCAGACCCCGAAAGCTCAAGGTCGGGCCCAGGTGGTTGCCCTCGCCCGTGTGGTTGTACACCACGTCCACGATCACCTCGAGCCCCGCGGCGTGCAGCGCCCGCACCATGGCCTTGAACTCCCGCACCGCGGCCAGCGGCCCTCCCGCGGCGTAGTCGGGCTCCGGGGCGAAGTACGCGAGGGGGTTGTAGCCCCAGTAGTTGGTCAGCCCGGCGTCCACGAGCCGCCGGTCGTCCACGTGGGCGTGGACGGGCAGCAGCTGCACCGCGGTCACGCCCAGCGACCGCAGGTGGTCCACCAAGGGCTCGGACGCAAGCCCGAGGTACGTCCCGCGCAGCGCCTCGGGGACCTCCGGGTGGAGCTTCGAGATCCCCTTCACGTGCGTCTCGTAGATCACCGTCTCCTCCCACGGAACCCGCGGAGGCCGGTCGTCGCCCCATTCGAAGGCATCCTCCACCACCGCGCCCAGCGGCGCGAACGGCGCGCTATCCCGTTCGTCCAGCGACAGGTCCTCCGCGGGATCGCCCACCCGGTAGCCGAACAGGCTGTCGTCCCACCGCAGGCGGCGCCCCAGCGTCTTGGCGTACGGGTCCAGGAGCAGCTTGCGGGGGTTGAACCGGTGGCCTCGCTCCGGCGCGTAGGGGCCGTGGACCCGGTAGCCGTACAGCTGGCCTGGCCCTACGCCGGGGAGGTAACCGTGCCACACGGGCCCCGTGCGCTCGGGAAGCTCGACGGTGCGGGCGGGCTCGGGGTCGTACGCGGCGTCGAACAAACATAACTCCACCGCCTGCCCGTGCTCGGTGTACAGCGCGAAGTTGGTCCCAAGCCCGTCCCACGAGGCACCCAAGGGGTAGGGGCGGCCGCGCCAAACCGTCATCCAGAGCCCTCCCAGCGCAGGAACAGGATCCCGAGAGGCGGCAGCACGAGCTCGACGGAGTACGGGCGGCCGTGACAGGGGTGTTCGTCGGCCCGCACGCCCCCGAAGTTGCCCCAGCCGCTTCCGCCGTACTCCCGGGCGTCGCTGTTCAGCACTTCGACCCAGCGCCCGGGCTTCGGCAGACCTATCCGGTAGCCCGTGCGGGGGACCGGGGTGAAGTTGCACACCACCGCCACCCACCGCCCGGAGCGGTCTCGCCGCACGAAACTCAGGACGCTTGCCTCCCGGTCGTCCGCGTGGATCCACTCGAACCCCTCCGGCTCGCAGTCCAGCTGGTGCAGGGCGGGTTCAGCCCGGTACAGGCGGTTCAGGTCCCGCACCCAACGGTGCACGCCCCCGTGGGAGGCGTCTTCCAGCAGGTGCCAGTCCAGGCTGCCGTCGTGGTCCCACTCCCGCCTCTGGCCGAACTCCCCGCCCATGAACAGCAGCTTCTTGCCCGGCTGGGCGTACTGGTAGCCCAGGAGCAGCCTGAGGTGGGCGAACTTCTGCCAGGCGTCCCCGGCCATCTTCGCCCACAGGGACCCCTTGCCGTGCACCATCTCGTCGTGGGACAGAGGCAGCAGGAAGTTCTCGGAGAACGCGTACAGCATGCGGAAGGTGAGGTCTTCGTGGTGGTACTTGCGGTGGACCGGGTCGCGGGCCAGGTACCGTAAGGTGTCGTGCATCCACCCCATGTCCCACTTCAGGCCGAACCCGAGCCCCCCGACGGACGTGGGGCGGGACACCAGGGGCCACGCGGTGGACTCCTCGGCGAAGGTCTGGACGTCGGGGAAGTCCCGGTACACGGACTCGTTGAGCTCGCGGAGGAACCGGATGGCGTCCAGGTTCTCCCGGCCGCCGTACTCGTTCGGGAGCCACTCGCCCTCCCGACGCCAGTAGTCCAGGTACAGCATGGACGCCACCGCGTCCACCCGAAGCCCGTCCGCGTGGTAACGGTCCAGCCAGAAGTGCGCGCTGCTCAGCAGGAAGCTGCGCACCTGCGGGCGGCCGTAGTCGAAGATGGCGCTGCCCCAGTCCGGGTGCCAGCCCCGCCGGGGATCCGGGTGCTCGTACAGCGCGCTGCCGTCGAACCGCGCGAGGCCGTGGGGGTCGGTGGCGAAGTGCGAGGGCACCCAGTCCAGGACCACGCCCACGCCTGCCTGGTGGAGGGTGTCCACGAGGTACATGAAGTCCTGGGGCGTGCCGTACCGCGAGGTGGGCGCGAAGTAGCCGGTCACCTGGTAGCCCCAGGACCCGTAGAAGGGGTGCTCCATCACGGGCAGGAACTCCACGTGGGTGAATCCTCCTTCCCGGACGTACTCCGCAAGCCGCGGCGCGACCTCCCGATAGCTCAGCGGACGGCCACCCTCCCCGCGCTTCCAGGACCCCAAGTGCACCTCGTACACGCTCACGGGTGCCGCGAGGGAATTCCGGCCCGCGCGGTGCGCCATCCAGCCCGAGTCCTCCCAGGTGTAGTCCAAGTCCCACACCACGGACGCGTTCCCCGGAGGCGGCTCGCACCAGAAGGCGAATGGATCGGCCTTGTCCAGGGGCGGGCCGCCTCCGGCTGGAAGGATCCGGTACTTGTAGCGGTGGCCTGGCCGCGCACCCCGCACCCACACCACCCAGATCCCAGTGTCCCCGAGCCGCTCCAGGCGCTGTGCGTCCGGATCCCACCCGTTGAAGTCGCCGAACACGCGCACAGCGGCCGCGTTGGGAGCCCAGACGGCGAAGCTGGTGCCGCCTTCCTCGGCGTGGGCGCCCAGCTTCTCGTACAGACGGGTGTGGGTACCCTCCGCGAACAGGTGCAGGTCCAGCTCGCCGATCACCCTCCTGCGCTCCTCGCCCTGCGCAGCTCTGCCAGTACCTCCCGGACCTCCTCCGACTGCGTCCAGTCCTCCAGCGCGTATCGCATCCGGCGACGCCAGTTGGCGTACGCGTGGGAAGGGGTCCCGGGCAGGTGGTGCCGTTCGGTCTCCCCCCACAGGTCTTCCACGCTGGCCAGCACGCACGCCGCGGGGCTGCGGCCGAGCCACCGGAACAGCGCCCGCAGGGCTCCGCGCGGGTCCTCCGAGCTCACCCCGAGCCAGCGGGCCAGGGACCGGACCTGCGAGGCCCGGCGCAGCCGCTCGACCTGCGCCGCTTCGGCACCGAGGCCCAGTAGACGCTCCCGCTCCGCGATGTCGAGCCCCTCCCAGAAGCCTGCGAAGGTAGGCGTGTCGTGGGTCCCCAGGGAGGCCACGGTGTTGCGACCCGGCTCCCGGGCGCCCGGCCCTACCAGCTCGAACAGCAACACGTACATGCGCCAAAACCCCCGCTTGTCCAACTCTCGCCGGACCTCGTTCGGCACCGTGCCG
>BEII01000132.1 GCA_002898935.1 bacterium HR32 | reverse complement strand
CATCCCCACCTTCGCGGTGCGGGGGGAGGACCGCGACACGTACTACCGCCACATCCAGCAGGTGCTGGACACCCGTCCGCACCTGACCCTGGACGACGGCGCCGACCTGGTCACCACCCTGCACCGGGAGCGGACGGACGTGCTGCCGGGCGTGCGCGGCGGGACGGAGGAGACCACCACCGGGGTGGTCCGCCTGCGGGCCATGGCCCGTTCCGGCGCCCTCCGCTACCCCATCGTGGCGGTGAACGACGCGAAGACCAAGCACTGGTTCGACAACCGCTACGGCACCGGGCAGTCCGCGGTGGACGGGATCCTGCGGGCCACCAACCTGCTGCTGGCAGGCCGCACCGTGGTGGTGTGCGGGTACGGAAGCTGCGGCCGCGGGGTGGCGGCCCGAGCCCGGGGCATGGGGGCCCACGTGGTGGTCACAGAGGTGGACCCCCTCGCGGCCCTGGAGGCGGTGATGGACGGCTTCCCCGTGCTCCCCATGGCGGAGGCAGCCCGCCGCGGCGAGGTGTTCGTCACCGTCACCGGCAACCGGGACGTGGTCCGGCGGGAGCACTTCGAGGTCATGCGGGACGGCGCCGTGCTGGCCAACGCGGGCCACTTCGACGTGGAGATCGACGTGGCCGCCCTGCGGGAGATGAGCACCCGGTACCGGAAGGTGCGGGAGCACGTGGAGGAGTTCACCCTGAGGGACGGACGTCGCCTCTACCTCCTCGCGGAGGGCCGGCTGGTGAACCTCGCTGCCGCGGAGGGGCACCCCGCGGCGGTGATGGACATGTCCTTCGCGAACCAGGCCCTGTGCGTGGAGTGGCTGGCGCGTTCGGCGGGGGAGCTGGACGCCCAGGTGTACCCCGTCCCCGAGCCCATCGACCGGCAGGTGGCGGCGCTGAAGCTGGAGGCCATGGGGGTGCGCATCGACGAGCTCACCCCGGAGCAGCGCCGCTACTTGGAGTCGTGGGAGGAGGGGACGTGAGAAGGAAGGGTCCGGGCCCCGCGCCGGCCCGCGGCTCAAGCTGGACCCCCATTACTTGCGGAGCCGAATCCGGGCCACCAGGTACTTGAGCGGCGAGCGTGGGTCGTCGGGGATGACCGCGCGGCAGTGGAACACGTCGTCCCGCTTCACACAGGGATCTTTTCGCTGTTCTCGCGCGGGCTGGTCTGGAGGGAACGGGAATCGGTAGCCCAAGGGGAAGACGTGGCCGTTAGCGTGGACCGCGAACAGGTACAGCGCTTGCTGGCCGTCTTGCACCGAACTCCCTCTCGGCACGAGTTCCAGGTCCACTTGGAGAGAGGGCCCGAACGCCGTTACGCTTGGACGCAAGGCAAACCTTCGTGGTGCGAGGAGAACTGTATCCGCGGTGCCCGTGGCGTCCAACCAGTCTTCGAAGATGTCGGCGAACCCGTCTAGGGTGGAGCTGGGGTCGTTGAGGATCAAGGTACGGCTGGCGGCGTCCCAGGCGGAGCGTATGCCGAGCTCTCGGACCAGCCGGCCGACGGCCACCGGAGTATCGTCCACGGGTGTAGCGAGCCGTGGTGGGGCCGCAACGGTGGCAAGCCGGTCTCCGCGGCGCGCGGAAAAGACCCCGGTCCGCGAGTCGTACCACACGTCCACTGCAAGCAAATCGCGCACAGCCCACACTGGGAGCAGGAGCGAGCCGGTCGCGTCCACCCAGGGTCCCCGGGGCCGCGTGTAGAGCACGTAGTAGCGGTTGAGCTTCAGGAAGGCGGTGGCGCCCCCGGGCGGATCGGCCGTGGCCCCGAGCGACCAGGCGACCGATCCCGCGAGGAGTATGGGAAGCACCCCCGTCCCCATGCGAGCAGCCCCCGCGCAGGCAAGCCAGACCAGACCATTGTAAGGCAAGGGAATCGCGCATCGGGCGGCGGTAGAGTTGCACGGGCACGGAGGGCATCGGGTACCCTGGGACTGCTGGCGGTTTCCCTCGCCCGAGGTGCATCCTGGTAAGCAGACGCCTCTGAGAGACCGGAGGTGAGGACGGTGCAGCTCGGTGTGGTGTTTCCCCAGACCGAGATCGGGAACGACCCCGGCGCCATCCGGGCGTACGCGCAGGGCGTGGAGGAGCTGGGGTTCGACTACCTGTTGGCCTACGAGCACGTGCTGGGCGCTCACCCCGACCGCTTGAAGGACCTGGGCCGCCAACCCCCGTACACCCACGAGTCCCCCTTCCACGAACCGTTCGTGCTGTTCGGCTTCTTGGCGGCCTGTACCTCCCGGATCGGGCTCACCACCGGCGTCCTAATCCTGCCGCAGCGCCAGACCGTCCTCGTGGCGAAGCAGGCGGCGGAGGTGGACGTCCTGAGCCGCGGCCGGTTGCGGCTCGGGGTGGGGCTCGGCTGGAACCCCGTGGAGTACGAGGCCCTGGGCGAGAACTTCCGGAACCGCGGCCGCCGCATCGAGGAGCAGGTCACGCTTCTGCGGCTGTTGTGGACCCAGCAGCTCGTGGACTTCGAGGGGCGCTACCACCGCGTGCGCGGGGCCGGGATCAACCCATTGCCCGTGCAGCGGCCGATCCCGGTCTGGATGGGCGGGAGCGCGGAGCCCGCGCTCCGCCGGATGGCGCGCATCGCGGACGGCTGGATCTCCCAGCTCGCTCCTGGCCCCCAGGCGGCGGAGGTGCTGGAGCGGGTACGGACCTACGTCCGCGAGGCGGGGCGCGACCCCGCAGCCTTCGGGGTCGAGGGGCGCCTGCACCTGGGAACCACCCCACAGGAGTCCTGGCCGCAGGCGGTGGAGACGTGGCGGCGTCTGGGCGGCACGCACCTGGCGGTGAACACCATGCGCAGCGGCCTGAAGAGTCCGGACCAGCACGTGGCGGCCCTCCGCCGCTTCCGGGACGCGGTCCGGCATCTGGTCTAGACCACCCCAAAAATCGCGGAGCGATTTTTGGGGACCCCGGTCCCCCTCCGCTGGAGGGGTTTTCCGGGACACGCTCCTAGAGCCTCCGCGTGCAAAATCCCGCCGCTTGTGCGTTTACCCGGGTGGGATGGCGGAACTCCTGCGGCCGCTGGTGCAAGCCCTGCGCCCCTGGGGCCGGGCGGTCCTGGACCTCCTGTTCCCACCCCGGTGCCAGGTGTGTGGACAGGCGGACGCATTCCCTCTGTGCGGGACGTGCTGGGCACGCTTTCCGAGGATCGCAAGGCCGGTGTGCGAGATGTGCGGCCGGCCCCTGCGGGGCCCTCCGGACCTGGCCTTTACCTGCGTCCCCTGCCGCCACCGGAGGGATCCGCTGCGAGTCCGGGCCTTCGGGCGCTACGAGGGGGCCCTGCGGGAGGCCGTGCACGCCCTGAAGTACCGGGGCAAGCTGGGCCTGGTCGAGCCCCTGGGCCGGGGGCGGGCGGAGGTGGTGGCGCAGGAGCCCCGGCTGTGCGGGGTGGACGCGGTGGTGCCCGTGCCCCTCCACCCCCGGCGCGAGGCGCAAAGGGGGTTCAACCAGGCGGAGGAGCTGGCGCGGGTGGTGTCCGCAGATCTCGGCCGCCCCGTTCGGAGGCTCCTGGTGCGGGTGCGGGACACGCCCTCGCAGACGGAGTTGGACGAGGACCAGCGCAGGCGGAACGTCCGGGAGGCGTTCGCCGTACGCGGGCGCGTAGGTGGGTTGCGTCTGCTGCTGGTGGACGACGTGGTCACCACCGGCAGCACCCTGAAAGAGTGCGCCGCGGCCCTGCGGGCGGCGGGGGCACAAGAGGTGTGCGCGGTGGCGGTGGCCATGGTGGTGCCGGACCCCTGACGGCACCGCGTTTGCGGGACCAGGGGCGCGGAATTTCTTGACCTTCTGTGCGGGTCCTCCAACCCGCACGGGACCCTCCCACCTGCCCTCTTTGCCGTTCCTGCCGCCCGAAGTACATTTGCCGTGTCAGGGGCCTGCTGGAAGGCTGGGGGGAGGCTCGAGATGGAGGACCTAACGCGACTCTCGGATCTAATCAGAAGGAGGAATATCCTCGAACGGGAGATTACCGATCTCGTCGGTCGGCCTGCTCAGATCGACCATCTTGGTGAGTACATCGCATCCAGAATCTTTCCGATCGTGCTCGAGGAATCAGCTTCTCAAAGGGGCGTTGACGGGCGCTTCAGCGCTGGGCCCTTGACAGGTCGCACGGTCAATATCAAGTGGTACCCCCTGCGGGAATGGGGATTGGACATTACTGCTAATGCGCTTCCAGACTACTATCTCGTGTTCACGGGGCCGAAGGCAACTTCTATGACATCGCGAGGCCACAGGCCGGCCGTGGGTGATCGAGAGCGTTTTCCTATCTGAGGCTCAGCTGCTCGTTGACGAGCTGAGGCGCAGGCGTGTGAAAACTGGTGTATTCAGCAGCGTCCGTGAGGAGTTGTGGGCAAGGGCAGAGATCTACCCGGTGCAACGGAATGCTGTCCTGGAGCTTTCGGAAGAGCAACGCGCGGCACTAGCGCTGTTTCGCTCCGCGGCCGTTGGCTAACGGAGTGTCGGCCAGATACGGTCGGTACGGCCCTTGGCGTCTCCGCGTTGTCGGCAGAACACCACGGCAGACCCAGGACCGGCCTGCCCATGGGAGTCTGCGGAGACGGGCTCAGCCGGAGAAACGCAGGGGCGGTAGCTCCAGCACCGTGCGTAGCCCCGGGGGTGCGGCGCGCACCAGGGGCAACGCGTTGGCCACGAGGGCGCACGTCGCCACGTCGCCGTGCAGCCCGCCCGGGATCTCGGACACGAACGAAGGGTCGCCCTCGATCCGCACGCGGTCCGTGGGGTCCTCCAGGTCCAGAGCCATCGTCAGGTCCAGCCGCACGCGCTCCTGGCCGTCCACGATGCCGCTCGCGGACTGACGCAGCCCTTCGACCCGTCCGTCCCGGACCACGGGGCGGACCTGGTCTACGATGGCCTCCAGCGTCCAGCCCAGCCCTGCGGCGATCATGGCCACGGACTCACCGAGGCCCACGTGGCCGACCACACCCGCCTGCACACCGGCCTGGAACTCCTCCTCGGTCATGCCCACGCCCACCTTCCGCTGAAGGGGGAGCCTCCGCGCCCGCACGTCCACCCTGCGCTCCACCGACACCCGCCGGACGGTCCGGCACGGCGCGCTCAGGATGACCGGCAACAGGTCCATGACGAACCCCGGGTTCACCCCCAGCGCGGTCACCGCCACGCCCGCCGCCTGGGCAGCCTCGTGGATCCGCTCCGCGGCTGCCTTGTGGTGGAACCAGGGGTAGCTGAGCTCCTCACAGGTGGACACCACGTGGGCGCCGCGGGACACCAGTTCCAGGATCTGCGATTCCACCTGCACCAGGCGCGACTGGGTGGCGTGCACCACCACCTCCGCCCTCGGCACCGCCTCTAAAGTCCCCACCACGGTCACCCCGACGGGCTCGCGGTCCAGCAGCTCGCCCAGGTCGCGGCCTTGCAGGTCCGGGGAGGCGTCCACCGCACCCACCACCCGCACTCTGGGGCGCTCGAGCAGCACCCGCGCCACGCCAAGCCCGATGGGCCCGAGCCCGTAGTGCACCACCCGCAGGACCTCGATGACGCTCACCTCCAGACACGTTCCCTCGCGCCAGTATAGCGGAGAGCACTTCCCCGCGCAGCGAGGGAACCGCGCGGCCGGCGGCGAAGGGTACCGCGTGCGCGGGCTGGCGGTGGTGGCCATCGGCGGGAACTCGCTGCTGCGCAGCGAGCAGGACGTCTCCGTGGCCGCCGAGCGCGAA
>BEII01000131.1 GCA_002898935.1 bacterium HR32 | reverse complement strand
GGCAAGCTGTACTCCGAGGCCATCGAGGCCATCGACCCCGGCCCCAGCGAAGCGGTGGAGGCCACGGGCGCGAGCCGCCTGCAAGTGGTGCGGTACGCGGTGATCCCGCAGATCGTCCCTCAGTTCATCGCGTTCACCATCTACCGCTGGGACATCAACGTGCGCATGTCCACGGTCATCGGGTTCGTCGGCGGGGGTGGCATCGGGTTTCTGCTCATGCAGTACATCAACCTCCTGCTGTGGCAGAAGGCCGCCACCGCGGTGTGGGCCATCACCCTGGTGGTGGCCCTGATGGACTACCTGAGCGCGAAGGTGCGGGAGCGGGTGGTGTAGCGGTGGAACCGAGCAGCGGGTTCCGGGTAGTGTGGTGCGCCGGCGTGCCCACCCTGCGGGCGGAGTTACTGGAGGCGGCAGGGATCCCGCACGCCTTCACCACCCGCCGCGGGGACGCGGACGGCGAAGCCATCCGTTCCAGCGGCTTGGACCCCGCGGCCGTGGTGGAGGTCGAACAGGTGCACGGCGGCACCATCGTCCGCGTGGGCAAGGGAGACGTGGGCCGCACCGTGCCCGGCGCCGACGGCCTGTGGACGGCCGAAGTCGGCGTCACGCTGCGGGTCCGAGGCGCGGACTGCCCACTCGTCCTGGTGGCGGACCCCACGTCCGGGCGCGTGGCTGCAGTGCACGCGGGCTGGCGGGGGCTTGCGGCAGGGATCCTGGCGCGGGCGGTAGGGAGCCTCGCCGACGCGGGCTCTGTGGCGGCTTCGTTGCGGTGCGCGGTGGGGCCGTGCGTGGGGCCGTGCTGCTACGAGGTGGACGCGCCGGTGTGGGAAGCTCTACAGCAGTGGCCTGAAGCCTTCAGCCCGGGCAGGCCCGGGCGATGGCAGCTGGACCTGCGGGCCGTGGCCCGGGCGCAGCTGTGCGCCGCGGGAGTCCGCCCGGAAGGTGTGACCGTGGCCACCGTGTGCACCGCGTGCGAGGCGGACTGGTTCTACTCGTACCGGCGCGAGGGGAGGACCGCCAGCCAGTGGGCGTTCGTGGCAGCCCCGCGGGTGCGCTAGACCCCGCAGCGGTCGGGGCGCGGCTCGCTTCGGTCCGGGAGCGGATCGCGGCGGCCTGCCGCCGGGCCGGCCGCCACCCCGAGGAAGTCCGGGTGGTGGCGGTGGTCAAAGGCTTCGGGGCTGAGGCGGCGGCGGCCGTGGTGCGGGCCGGGTTGCGGGACCTGGGCGAGAACCGCGTCCAGGAGGCGCGCGCGAAGATCCCCGCGGTGCGCGACCTCGTGGGCGAAGAGGCCGCTGCCACCTGGCACCTCGTGGGGCACCTGCAGCGCAACAAGGCCCGGTGGGCGGTGGAGCTGTTCGACTGGGTCCACTCGGTGGACTCAGGGACCGTGGCGCACGAGCTGAGCCGCCGGGCCACGTCGGCGCGTAGAACGGTGCGGGTCCTGGTGGAGGTGAACGTGGCGGGCGAGCCCACCAAGCACGGGGTGGCGCCGGAGGCTGCGCCGGAACTGGTCGAGCTCGTGGCCTCGCTTCCGGGCCTCCGGGTGGAGGGGCTGATGACCGTGGCGCCCCTGAGCCCGGACCCCGAGAGCGTCCGTTGGGTGTTCCGCGCGTTGCGGCACCTGCGTGATAGAATACGCACAGACCGCGGGCTTGAGCTCCGCGAGCTCTCCATGGGCATGACGGACGACTTCGAGGTCGCGGTCGAGGAGGGCGCCACCTGGGTGCGGCTCGGGCGCGCCCTGCTAGGCGAACGGCCAACGGCGGAGACGGAGCGCGTACGCAGCGTCCGGGACAGTTGAGCCCGGGCCCCGAGAGGGGACGACACCGCAGCGGGGGTGAACGCCGTGGGAGCCATCCAGCGCCTGATGGGGTGGCTCGGGTTCGACGACGAGCCCGAGGAGGAGCCTTTGGAGGAAGGGGAGGAGCGGCGCCGGGCGCCGATCCTGCGCCTGCACACCACCCGTCAGATGGAGATCGTGGTGCTGCAGCCCCGGACCTTCGACGACGCCCGGACGGCGGCGGAGTACCTGAAGGGCCGAAGGCCGATCGTGGTGAACCTGCGGGAGGCGGACCGCGAGGTGGCCCAGCGCATCGTGGACTTCCTGTGCGGCGTGGACTACGCGCTGGACGGCCACCTGCAGCGGGTGGCGGACGACATCTTCCTGTTCACGCCCAGCCACGTGGCCATCAGCGCGGAGCGCGCCCGCTCCTACGACACACACCCTCCGGTCTTCCCCGTCTCCTGACGCCGCCCCGCTCGGGAGGTGACGACCGTGGCGCGCAGCCTCTTCTGGGAGGACGGTGCCCTGGTGGTGCTGGACCAGACCCAGCTGCCGCACCGGGTAGAGTGGCTCCGGCTGCGACGCTGGCCCGAGGTGGTGGAAGCCGTCCGGGCCCTGCGGGTGCGCGGGGCGCCGGCCCTGGGCGCTGCGGGCGCCTACGGGGTGGCGCTGGCCGCGCGGGAACTTGCAGCGAACCCCCAAGAGTTCCACGAGCGGCTAAGGCAGGCGGCGGAGGCCATCCGGTCCGCGCGGCCCACCGCGGTGAACCTGGCGTGGGGTACCGACCGGGCCTTGCGCGCGGCGGAAGGGGCCCCGGAAGCCGAGCAGGCGGCGGAATCGGCGCTTGCGGAGGCACACCGGATCGTCCAGGAGGACGAGCGGGCGTGTCGGGCCTTGGCGGAAGCAGGCGCCCGCGAGCTGGGGGACGGCGAGCGGGTTCTGACCCTGTGCAACACCGGAGCGCTTGCGACCCTCGGGATCGGTACCGCCCTGGGGATACTCCGGGCCGCGTGGGAAGCGGGCAAGCGGGTGCACGTGTACGCCTGTGAGACGCGCCCGCTGCTCCAGGGTGCGCGGCTCACGACCTGGGAGCTGCGGGAGCTCGGGATCCCCTTCCACTTGGTGGTGGATGCGGCCGCGGGCTGGTTGATGGCCCGGGGCCGGGTCGACCGGGTGGTGGTGGGCGCGGACCGCGTGGCCGCCAACGGCGACGTGGCCAACAAGATCGGCACGTACACCCTGGCCGTCCTGTGTCGCCACCACCGCGTGCCCTTCTGGGTAGCGGCGCCGCTCTCTACCGTGGACCTGGCCACACCCGACGGGCAGGCCATCCGGGTGGAGGAGCGGGCTCCTGAGGAGGTCACGTGGTTTGCGGGTTGCCCCGTGGCGCCGGAGGGCACGCCCGCACTGAACTACGCCTTCGACGTCACCCCGGCAGAACTCGTGGACGCGCTCGTCACGGACGCAGGCGTGCTGCGGCCGCCCTTCGGGCCAGCCCTGCGCGCCGCGGTGGGAGGAGCACGCGTGTGAGGGCACGGCGGATCACTACGCTGCTGGGCGTGGCCTTGGTGGCGGCCCTGTGGCTCGGCCTGGTGGCGTACACCGTGCGCACGCGGGACCTGGTGGCTTTGCAGCTCCTGTTCCTCTTGTACTCCGGGTACGGGGCGTGCACGCAGCTGCTCGGGGTGGCCGCGCGCGGCCGGCGGGCGGAACCGGTGCGCCCGGTGCGGCTACCCACGGTTTCGGTCCTGATCCCCGCACGCAACGAGGCGCGGGTGATCCAGGACACCCTGCGGGCAATGGGAGCGTTGCGCTACCACGACCGGGCGGGCCGGCCACGGTTCGAGGTGCTCGTACTGGACGACCGGTCCGAGGACGGCACAGGTGAGCGGGCGGCCCGGGTCCCGGTACCGGTGCCGGTGCGGGTGGTCCGGGTGCCGCAGGGGACCCCACCTGGGAAGGCCGCGGTCCTCAACCTGGGCACGCAGCTCGCGCGGGGAGAGATCCTCGCGGTGTTCGACGCCGACGCCCGTCCCGACCCGGAGTTTCTCCTGCGGGCGGTCCCATACCTGTTCGAGCCGGGGGTGGCCGGGGTCCAGGGCCGGCGCCTGTTCTACCACCGAGAGGCGACCTGGGTGGCGCGCGGACAGGAGCACGAGTTCGCAGCCTACCAGAGCGCGACCCAGCGGGCCCGAGAGCGGTGGGGGGCCCACGTGCTGTTCGGCGGCAACGGGATGCTCATCAACCGCCGGGCCCTCGAGGCTGCCGGCGGTTGGAACGTGCAGGCTCCCACGGAGGACATCGACCTCGCCATCCGGTTCCACGCCCTGGGCTGGCGCGTCCGGTACTGCGAGGAGGCGGTGGTGTGGGAGGAGTCCGTGCCCACCTGGGCCGGCCTCGTGCGCCAGCGGGCCCGTTGGTCGGAGGGCGTGCTGCGGGCGCTGGTGGACCACGCCCTGCGGATCCTGCGGGGCCACATGACCTTACTCCAGAAGGCCGACCTCTTGCTCTTCCTGACAGGCTCGGTCCTAATCCCCGCGGCGGTCTTCGCCAGCCACGCCTACGCGGCCGCCACGCTCCTGCGCGGCGCGCTGGAGCCTTACTACCTGCTGCCGCTGCCCCGGTCCCTCCCCGAACCCCTGACCGTGGGTGCCTTTGGCTTGCTCACCGCGGCCCTCATCACCTCCGCGGCCGTGGAGGTCCGCGCAGCGCCTTGGCGCGTGGCTGCAGGGTTCGCCGCGTACCTGTTGTTCACCGCTCACCAGATGCTCTCCACCCCCCTCGCGCTCCTGAACTGCGCGTACGCCGCGGCCACGGGTCGGACCCTGTGGTTCAAGACCGAACACGCCGCGCCGTGGGGAGAAAGTGACTCCGTGGAACGCGACCCGCAGGTGGGCGAGTGGCTGGCTCTGGGCTCCTACCGCCGGGCCATCCCTTAGGGGGGCTGTAGTGGGTGGCGGCAAGACATCTGCGGGAAGCACTCGACCGGGCCCTCCGGGAGGCGGCCCAGGCGGGTTTCCTCGCGGAGTGACCGAGAAGAAGTCGCCCGGCTGCTGTTGCACGACAACGCGGCCAGGCTGTACCCGCTGAGAGATGCGTGAGCCTCGGGTGGGCATCACCTGGTCGCAGGGACCCCAGCGGCACCTGGCGGACTACCGCCGCGCAGTCGAGGACGTAGGGGGACTACCGGTCGTGCTGGTGGCAGGGCAGTCGGACCCCCATGCGAAACTGGACAGGCTAGAGCGAGGCAGCTCCCGACGGCTCACGGTCATGCGGCGCAGACCCGCGGATATCAGGGTGATCAACCGTCGACGACGCCTCTTCGCTCGTGGCCTTCCGCGTCGGTCAGTCGCCCAGCTGGGAGGCGATCATGAAACGGCGAACGACGGGCAGGGCTTGACCGGTCCCTGCCATATCAGGAGCGTGTCCCGAAAATCCTTCGGGCACACGGGATCGGGGTCCCCAAAAATCGCGCAGCGATTTTTGGGGTGATCGAGCGGCCTCGTCCAACCGCCGGGTCGTCCACCAGACAAGTGGGTAGGCCGGCGGGCCGTCTACACGACGGCCCGCCGGGTGGAGCCAAACCTGCTTCAGCGAGGGTCCACCGGCTCGTGACTTGGAAGCTCGGGCACGGGGAACCGGGCAGGTGAGGAGAAGGGCCGCGAAGCGTCCGTCACGGACATCACCAGGGCCAGCAGGTCGCTACTCCCGCAGCTGGAGCTCTGGAGGGTGGTGCCGATCCCTGCGACTGCAGCAGCCTGTCCCGCGGCCAGGCGAGCTTGACCCGCCGTGGTGCGCACGCACAGTTCGCCGGCCAACACGTAGACGGCTACGGAACCGGGGTGGGACTGCACGGAGTTGGTAGCGCCCCGGGGTCCGCGCACCTGGGTAACCCGCAGCAGGTATTCAGAGGCTCCGAAGGGGGCCACGGGGCCCACCTGGGTGGAGGACAGGGCGCCCGGAGAGGCCGT
>BEII01000130.1 GCA_002898935.1 bacterium HR32 | reverse complement strand
GTTGGGCTGGTCCCAGTTCAGGGTGGCCACGAAGTACCAGCTGGGGTTCCGTGGCAGGGAGGCGGTCCAGAACTCAACCCCCCGGGAATTGGAGTACGCCCATACGACGGAGACGTAGTTGGCCGCAAGCTCGCCGGTGCTGATGAACAGGAGGTAGGGGCTGACTTTCCTGACAGCTGCTTGGATCACTTGCAGGGCGATTCCTGTGAAGCCTTGGATGGCGAGCTCCTCGATCAGGAAGCCCAGAAGGCGCACACCTGCGGGCGAGTCGAGGAGGAACCGGATGAATCCCCCGAGGCTGGCGATGCTGGAGGTCAGGGAAAACTTCCCGGTGGTGGCGAAGTCGCTGAGGTCTCCGCCGATCAGGGCGACGAGCTGGGCGGCGGTGTCGTAGAAGACTTCAACGAACTGGCTGGAGTGGACGTGGTCCGGGAAGGCTGCCTTCAAGTTGCCAGGCAGGCCGAGGATGTACGCGATGGCGGGCAGGAGGAACTCGAAGAACATGTCCGCGGCGTGCGGAGCAAACCTGAGGTGGAGGGCCACGTCCGACTCGGGCCGGGAGGCGGGGTCCTGGAATCCCCAGCCCCAGACCTCCAGCTTGGCCGTAGACGTGCCTTGCGGGAGGTTGACGACGTAGCCCTTTACGGAGGGATTAAACACGGCGCCCGTCACGATGCTGCCGAGGCTGATCCCCGGACGGGCGGAGGTCAGCCCGTAGAACTGCCACGGCCCGAGGGGGTTGCCGCTGCTGTCGTAGGGACGTGCGTGGAGGCCGAGCCAGCGGCGGCGGTAGTTGGTCAGGCTGAGTTCGTACGTGGACTCGTCGTTGTCTGCCTCCTCGCCCTCGGTCAGCTTGATGCCACTCTGGTCCTGCTCGGGAGTGATGGCGGAGCGGCGAGTGCTGGGAGGCTTGGGCTCGGATTGCTGTCGGGCAACGCGGCTTCTGGAGGACTGAGCCAGGGCACCGGAGCGGATGTCCTGGTACAGGCGGTTCCAGGCGTTGAGAAGCGCGGTACGGAGAGGGTCCTGAGCGGGGTTGATGTGGCCGATGGTTCGGAGCTGCTGGTCCACGGCGTCACGCACGGAGCCGAGGTAGCCATTGCTGGTGAAGTGCCGGTGCAGGGCCAGCGCCTCGTTGCGGTCGCCGGTGGCGACAACCGGGTTTATGAGGAGGAGCGACTCGGCGGTGGTCTCGCTGTTCAGGGTGAGGCTGTCCTCGATGCCGGACGTCCCCGCGAGGACCACACGGCCTTCGCGGTCGAGGGCCATCACGAGCTGTGCCGATCCCTGTACGGTGACCGCGGTGAACGTGCCTGAAGTAGCGTCTGTCTGAGACACGGCTCCGTCGCCCCATGCGGTGACGACGCGGAGGTTCCCAGGGGACAGGGACGTGCCCGGAGGCAGGGTCAGTCTCCCCTGGACCTCGCGGGCGGTGGAGGGTCTGCTGGCGCCCCCGCTGGGCGTCTGGCTGGTGGGGGCTCTGCCGCAGGCGGTGGCGGTCAGGACCGCCACCAGGACGGCGCTGAGAAGGCGCTTGCTCATACGCTGTCGCTTCACCTCCTTTGCGGATGTGTGGCTCCGGATGGTCAGTCCGCTGTACCGGGCTCAGAGAGCGCTGCGCGATTTCCGGGTACGGCGGTCCGGTCAGGCCGAGCCCGCTTCGCGACAGGCTCCGAGCACGCCGGGGGCGAGTATAGGGGAGAGCCTCTTAAGGAGCACTTAAGGCGGTCAGGAGGTTTCAACAGGAGGGGTGTGGGGGCTTTTCCCTGGGTGTGCCGCGAGGGCATGGTTGGGGGAGGGGCCGTGCGAGGCGTTCGCCACCCTCGAAGAAGGAGGTCGGGGGCCGCTTGCCTAGCCGCGAGCAAGGGCAATCGGTGCCGTTTTGCTACGGAGAGATCTTTACGTTCGGAGGCGGTGGCGCTTGACGTGGGGCAGCTGTCCCCGAGGAGTTTGAAGGGAGGTGGCGGGGCGGCCGAAGAGCTGTGGGCGTCAGCCGACCCACGAAGGCGGGGTCGTCCACGCCGTCCATTGACGTAGAGCCCCGGGAGTTGACAGAAGGCTGTCGTTGGAGTATATACGAGCACCAAAGGGACAGCGGGCCGCGACGCCCACGAACTCGTGGGCGTCGCGGCTTTTTTGGAGGCCGTGCGATGGTTCAACCGGCGGACACCGCCTGGATGCTGGTCTCGACCGCTCTGGTCCTGCTCATGACCCCTGCCCTCGGATTCTTCTACGGGGGCCTGGTGCGTGCGAAGAACGTCCTCAACACCCTCATGATGTCCTTCGCTGCCCTGGGGGCTGTGGGGGTGGCGTGGGCTCTGGTGGGGTACTCGGTGGCCTTCTCCCCCGGCACCGCCTTGGTGGGCGACTTGTCCCGAGCATTGCTGCAGAACGTGGGGCTGCAAGCCCAGGGGACGATTCCGCACGTGCTGTTCATGGCATACCAGGGGACCTTTGCCATCATCACCGCTGCGCTCGTCTCCGGCGCCGTCGTGGAGCGTATGCAGTTCCGTGCGTACCTGGTCTTCCTGGTTCTGTGGACGCTCGTGGTCTACGCGCCGATCGCGCACTGGGTGTGGGGAGGGGGGTGGCTCGGGCGGTTGGGTGCCCTGGACTTCGCTGGGGGAACGGTGGTGCACATCAACGCGGGAGTGGCAGCGGCGGTGGCCGCCCTGTTGTTGGGGGAACGGAAGGACTACGCCCGGCAGGCGATCCTACCCCACAACGTGCCCTTCACGCTGCTGGGCGCGGGCCTGCTGTGGTTCGGGTGGTTCGGATTCAACGGCGGAAGCGCGCTGGCGTCGAATGCGATTGCGGCTTTGGCCTTCGTGAACACCATGCTCGCCCCTGCGGCGACGCTGGTGGCGTGGATGCTTCTAGACCTGGCGCGGACCGGGCGGGTGACCGCGGTCGGTGCGGCGACGGCCATCGTGGTGGGTCTGGTGGCGGTGACGCCCGCGGCGGGGTTTGTGGGCCCGCTCGCGGCCGTTGCGCTGGGCGCGTTGGCAGCGTTCCCTAGCTACTTCGCCATTCTGTGGCGAGCCCGTAGCCGGCTGGACGACTCCCTGGACGTCTTGGCCGCGCACGGGGTCGGTGGACTCGTGGGCGCCCTTCTCACGGGGATCCTGGCTCAGAAGGCGTGGAACGGGGTGGCGGACGGACTCTTGTTCGGAAACCCGGCACAGCTGGGGATCCAAGCGCTGGCTGCCTTGGCCGCCGCCTCGTACAGCGCCCTGGGAACGTGGGTGGTCCTGAAGGCTGTAGGTGTGCTGGTGCCTCTGCGGGCGCTGGAGGGAAGAGAGGAAGCGCTGGGCATGGACGTCACCCAACACGGGGAGGAAGCCTACACTTCGGGCGAGGGCGCGATCCTCGTCCTGTCAGAGCCCGCGCTGCCCGTGGCGCAGTCGCGGTTGGTCGCTGGAGGGAAGCAGGCATGAGGCTGGTGGTGGCCATCATCCGGCCGGAAAAGCTGAGCGAGGTTCTCGAAGCGCTGTTCCGTGCAGAAGTCCGCGGGCTCACCATCAGCCGGGTCCAGGGCCACGGGGGCGAGACGGAGCGGGTGGAGACCTACCGCGGCACGACGGTCAAGATGGAGCTGTCCGACAAGGTCCGGTTGGACATCGGGGTCTCGGACCACTTCGTGGAACCGACCGTGCGGGCTATCTTGTCCGCGGCGCGGACCGGGTCCGTCGGAGACGGAAAGATCTTCGTGCTGCCGGTGGAGAAGATCTACCGGATCCGGACCGGTGAGGAGGACGAAGCCGCGGTCACGCCCGTGGCGCCCGTAACGTAGCTGGCCCTTGTGCAGCTCGGCTGAGACTCTGGCCGAGGGGCCCTGGCGGAGGGGGTGGGATTCGAACCCACGAGGGTGTCTCCACCCTAGCGGTTTTCAAGACCGCCCCATTCAACCGCTCTGGCACCCCTCCGGTCGCATTCTAACCCGTCTGCCGATCGGCACCGGCATTCGCGTGCGCCGTCGGCCGCGCAGGGGTCGCGCGACGGCCCTACACGCGCAGGCGTGGGTCCAGGGCGTCCCGCAGGCCGTCCCCGAACAGGTTGAACCCTAGGACCGTCAGCATGATGGCCAGGCCCGGGAAGAGCAGGGTGTGCGGGGCCAGCTGGATGTACTGGCGGGCGGTAGATAGCATCGCGCCCCACTCCGCGGTCGGCTGCTGAACCCCGAGTCCCAAAAAGCCCAAGGCCGCAGCGGACAGGATGGCGCTGGCCACCTGCAGGGTAGTCTGCACGATGAGGACCGCCAGGGTGTTCGGGAGCACGTGCCGGAAGATGATCCGCAGGTTGCCGGCCCCGAGGGCACGGGCGGCGTCCACGAACTCCTGCTCCTTCAGGGACAGCACCTGGCCCCGGACCAGCCGCGCGTAGGTGGGGACGGACACGATGCCGACCGCGATCATCACGTTGACGAGGCCCACGCCGAGGATGGTCACCAGGAGGATGGCGAGGATGGTGCTGGGAAAGGCCAGCAGGACGTCGATGCCCCGCTGGACCACCAGGTCGAAGCGGCCGCCCAGGTAGCCGGAGGTGAGCCCCACGGGCACGCCGAGGGCGACGCCGATGGCCACCGCGATGGTCCCGATCACCAGCGACAGCCTCGCTCCGTAGAGGATCCGGCTCAGCACGTCGCGGCCGAGCTCGTCTGTGCCCAGGGGGTGGCGTGGACTCGGGGGCTTGAGGCTGTTCTCGAGGTCCGAGGCGTAGGGGTCGTAGGGCGCGAGCCACGGTGCGAACAGCCCACACAGCGCGAACACGAGCAGGATGCCCAGGCCGAGCACCGCGGAGCGGCTGCGGCGGAGACGGCGCCACACGAGCGCTCCCGCGGACACCGAGCGGGCGGCGCGGCTGGCTGCGAGGACGGCGCCGGGCGCTGGGATCGCGGAAGGGCGCGGGGCCTCACTCATACCGGATCCGCGGGTCCAGGAACCCGTAAAGGACGTCCACCGCCACGTTCAAGAGCACGAAGGTGGTGGCGATGAGCAGGATCGCTCCCTGGATGATGGGGTAGTCGCGGGCCAGCACCGCGTCCACCAGGAGCCGTCCGATCCCCGGCCAAGCGAACACCGTCTCGGTGAGCACTGCACCCGACAGCAGGGTACCGAGCTGCAGACCCAGAATGGTCACCACAGGGATCAGGGCGTTGCGCAACGCATGTCGGTTCACCACCACGCGCTCCGCGAGTCCCTTGGCGCGGGCGGTGCGGACGTAGTCCTGGCCGAGGACCTCCAGCATGGCAGAACGGGTCATGCGGGCCACGATGGCCGCGGAGGCGGCCCCGAGGGTCACAGACGGTAGGACCAGGTGCCGCCACGTTTCGTGGCCGAACGCCGGCAGCCAACCGAGCCGCACCGAGAAGACGAGGATGAGGTTCAGGCCGAGCCAGAACACCGGCATGGAGACGCCCACGAGGGCGACGGCCATCACGAACGTGTCCACCCAGCTCTGGCGGCGCGTGGCGGCGAGGATGCCCGCGGGAATGCCGATGAGGGAAGCCACCAAGATGCTGGCCAGGGCGAGCCGCACGGTCCGGGGGAAGCGCTGTGCCAGTTCCTCCACCACGGGCGCGCCGTTGAACAGCGACCGGCCCAGGTCCCCGCGGACCGCGTTGCGCAGGAAGTACAGGTACTGGACCGGGAGCGGTTGATCCAAGCCCAGGGAGCGGCGGATCTCCGCCACCACCTCCTGCGTGGCCGCCTGCCCTGCCATGATCTGCGCGGGGTCTCCGGGGATCAGCCGGATGGCGGC
>BEII01000129.1 GCA_002898935.1 bacterium HR32 | reverse complement strand
CCGGTCCTGGCAAATAGGTAAGAGCTTCAAATTCGTTCTGGAGATCGCGGCCGTAATGAAAAAGTCTGGAGAGAGGCTGTGGCGGTCGATTGAGACCCTGAAGTATTTCCCAGGCCGCTGAGTCCCGGGTTTGGCCCGTTGGCGCCAATGCTCCCGCAGCGCTAGTTTGAAGCGGCGTACCTTGCCACACGAACCGGAGCCAGTTGCGGCTATGGTAGTTTACAACGACGTAGTCCACACAATAAGTGCCATCCAATTTGAGGCCTTGGCTACCGTATTTGAAGAACACCTGTGGGTTCGGCTTGATCTCTGACAGAGGGGATGGAGTGGCAGCACCTGTACACCGGGGCGGAACGAACGGCGTCGGAGGAGCCGCGACAGCAGGAAGTAGCATTACCCCGACTATGAGTACCTCGGATGCGGCACGTACTCCCCTCGCCGGATCAGGGACGCGTAGCGCAGGGAGATCCCGACCTCCCGGGCGATGCGGCGGATGGGGATGGTGCGCAGGAGGGGGAGAATCTCGCGGCGGAACACCTCGGGGTAAGGACGCGGCTGCTGCGCTTCCCACGCCCGGATCTCGTTCATACGCTGGCGCATCTTCTCGCACCGGCGCCGGGCCGCCTCCCCACCATGGGAGGGGTCCACCCCCGTTTCCCTCCGAGCTTCGAACACCCGGATCCCGGCCTGGACGATCCGCTCCGTCCGGTCAGGTACTGCACAGGCCGGACACACCTTCCGGCCCGAGCCCTCCAGCACCACCCCGCACCGGGCGCAGACCCGGTACCCGAGGCCCGGCAGCTTACTAAGCTTCGGCGCTTCGGCGCGCCTCGGCGGATTCCTTCTCGGCCCGCACTGCGGTTGGCCTCCGTGAGGGGGGTCGGTGGCCTCCGGCGCAGCCCAGCTGCCTGGCTGAAGCGCTGTGCTACCCGCTCGGCCCAGGGGGCCACCTCCCGGGCCCACCGGGGGGAGGTCTCCAGCAGCGCCCGGGCTAAGGGCAGGAGGACGCGCGCGCTCCCAGCTCTCAGGCGATCTGCGCTTGGCCTCGTGGGCACAGCTGCAGCAGAGAACTAGCCCTGCGGGGGCAGCCGACGAAGAGGGCTAGGAGACCGCCCCGTGCTTGACGGGGCCGAGGAAAGTAGCTACTTTGAGCAACGAAGGGACTCCTTGAGAGGTGCGGCGTGAAAGTCATCACAGCCAAGGAGCTCAAGAATCGGACCGGGGAAGCGCTTCGGTATGTGGCCCGCGGGGGCAAAGTCCTCATCACCCGCCGGGGCAGGCCCTGGGCTGTCCTCGGGCCGGCCAGTGAGGCGACCCTGAGGGAGCCTGTCGCGCTCCGCCCGTTTCCTGAGGCCTGGGCAGCCATCGAGGCCCAGCTCAAGGCGACGGCATCCCACTTCCCCACCTGGCAGGAGGCCCTCCGGTGGTCTCGAAGGCGGGCATAGTCGTCCTCGATAGCAACCTTTTCGTCATCGATCTCCGCTACCATCGACATCGGCACTACCGCCTCAATCGGACGTTTCTTACTCGGCTCCCGGGGCTCGCCCCGGCGGCCACGACCTTGATCAACCTCCTTGAGGTCTGCGGGATCCTCTCCTTCAATCTGACGGCCCAGCAAGTCTGGGAGCTGTATCACTACCTGCCCGAGCGGTACCACGTCACCGTGTTCCCGCCCCCGACACTTCCGGTCTCGCTCCCCGGGCTCCCGGTGGAGCGCCTTTTGACCCTGATGGCGAGAAAGTTGAGCTTCGGCGATGCCCTGGTCCTGGCCACCATCGAAGCCTGGATCCCACGGGCCGCCTGTTTCGTTTCGTGGGACGCTCGGCATTTTCGAGGGAAGACTCCGCTGCCGGTGATGACGCCCCCGGAGTTCCTGAGGGCGGCCGGGCGGGCCAAGCACGGTCGGTAGCCAGGGAACAGCCACCTGGAAAGCCGTCGGGACTACTGCGACAGAACCTCGTGGACTTCCGCCAACAGTGCCCTTATCCCCGGGAGTTCCGGGAAGAGGCAGGCGCCGTGGTCAGACCGTCGCTGCGGAGCCTGGCTCCGGGGCGTACGACGAGGTCGTGAAGCGCATCTGGCGCAGGCTTGGCGCCCGCCCCGGGTAGGTCTCCCTGACGGATCCCCGGCCCAGAGACGAACCAAATCAGCACTTCCAGCGCTCCCACGCGCTCTGCTGCGGCGAACGCGTCCTGGGAGTGCCGCAGGACTCGCCCACGGTCGTCTACCGCAGCTCCAGGCTCACGTCCAACGCGGGGGCGGAGTGGGTCAGGGCGCCCACGGAGATCAGGTCCACCCCGGTCTCCGCCACGGCCCGGACGTTCTCCAGGGTGATGCCGCCGGAGGCTTCCGTCGCTGCGCGGCCCCGGCACCGCGCCACGGCCTCCCGCAGGGCCTCCAGGGGCATGTTGTCCAGCAGTACTGCGTCCGCGCCCGCGGACAGGACTTCGTCCAGCTGTTCCAGGTCCGTCACCTCCACCTGAACCCGGACGCCGTGGGGCACCCGGTGGCGCAGCCGGCGGAGGGCTTCCTCCAAAGACACGCCCCGCCGGCGCAGCAGGGCCAGGTGGTTGTCCTTGACCAGCACCCCGTCGCTGAGGCCGAAGCGGTGGTTGGCGCCTCCTCCCGCCCGCACCGCGTACTTCTCCAACAGCCGCAGGCCGGGGGTGGTCTTGCGGGTGTCCACGATGCGGCAGGGGAGGCCCTCCACGGCACGGACGAACCGCCAGGTGAGGGTGGCGACCCCGCTCAGGTGGTTCAGGAAGTTCAGCGCCACCCGCTCGCCCGCGAGGAGAGCCCGGGCGTCTACCTCCACCGCCGCGGCCACGGTGCCCGCCTGGACCTCCGTGCCGTCCGGGCTGTACACCTCGAGCCGGGCCTCCGGGTCCAGGTACCGGAACACCGCCCCGAACACCTCCAGGCCCGCCAGCACCCCGGGCCTCTTCACCAGCACCTCCGCCCGCGCCCGGGTCCCTGCGGGGAACAGGGCCTCCGTGGTGAGGTCACCCCAGGGGAGGTCCTCCCGCAGGGCCGCAGCCACCACGGGCTCCAGAAGGTGCGAAGGGAGCTGCCCCATGGGTCAGCTCACGGCCAGCATGCGCTCGATGGCGCCCCGGGCCCGGGCGGCCACCTGCGGCTCCACCCGCACCTCGTACACCCCGTCCCGCAAACTCCGGTACACCTTGTCCAAGGTGATCCGCTTCATGTACTGGCACACTGCGTCCTCCCGGACGGGGAGGAAGGTCTTCCCCGGCACCTCCTTCCGGAGCCGGTGCAGGATCCCCGTCTCCGTGGCCACCAGGAAGGCCTCCGCGTCCGACGCCCGCGCCCGCCGGACCATTCCCTCCGTGGACAGGATGTGGGTACGGTCCTGCGGGAGGGCGCCCGAGGCGAGGAAGTACATGCAAGAGGTCACGCACCCGCACTCGGGGTGGATGAGGAGCTCCGCCTCCGGGTATGCCCGCTGCTTGTCCTGCACGTCCTCCGGTCGGAACCCCGCGTGCACGTGGCACTCCCCCATCCACAGGTGCAGCCGGCGGCCCGTGACCCGCGCCACGTAGCTACCGAGGAAGAAGTCGGGTACGAACAGGATCTCCTCGTCCTCGGGGATGGACTGCACCACCTTCACCGCGTTGGTGGAGGTGCAGCAGTAGTCCGCCTCGGCCTTGACCTCCGCGGTGGTGTTCACGTAGGCCACCACCACGGCCCCGGGGTGTTCCCGCTTCCAAGCCCGCAGCTGCTCCGCGGTGATGGTGGCCGCCAGGGAGCAGCCGGCTTCCAGGTCGGGCAGCAACACGGTCTTGTCCGGGCAGAGGATGGCAGCGGTCTCCGCCATGAAGTGCACGCCGCAGAACACGAGGACGTCCGCGTCCGTCCGCGCCGCGGCCTGCGCCAGCCCCAGGGAGTCACCCACGAAGTCCGCCACGTCCTGGACCTCGGGGAGCTGGTAGTTGTGCGCCAAGAGGACCGCCTTGCGCTCCTCCCGGAGGCGCTGGATCTCCCGGACCAGCCACTCTGTCTGCTCCGCGGTCTGCGGTGCGTGCTCCACCAGGGAAGCCATGGCCTGCTCGCGCGCCCGGAGGGCTCCCGCGGTGCGCGGCGGTCGCCTCCGGACGGAAGGCTTCTCCTCTATTGTAGCGTCCGCGCCCGGGAGCTCAGGCAGGGTTCTCTTCAGATGGCCCTCTCGAAGTACAGGTGCACCCGCTCGGTCACGAAGCCCAGCCTGCGCAGCAGGGCGGAGGCGGGTACGTCCAGGCCCCAGTGGTTCACGCGCGCGGGGTGCTCCTTCGTGTGCAGGAAAGCGACCGCGGCAGAAGCCAGGGCGGTCCCCACGCCACGACGCCGGTGGTTCTCGCGTACGGCCACCCACAGGTCGCCGATGCCACCCCGGGACGCCGCGTGCGCATAACCGACCCGGACGCCGTTGCGCTCGCAGACGAAGGTCCGGGTGTGGGGCCGGCCCACGCGCTGCACCACCTCGGCCTCCCCGAGCCGCTCCCCGTACGCCTCGTGGTGGATCCGGGCGATCTCCACCGCGTCCTGAGGCTCCGCGCGCCGCAAAGTGTACCCCGCAGGCGGGTCTGCCGGCCGCGCCCGCGCAGGCCGCACCACGGTCCGCAGGGTGTTGACCAAGCCGAGCCCCTGCTGGCGTACCAGGGCCAGCGCTGTCGGGTTCGCCTCGTGCGTGCGCACCATCACCGCTTCCTGGCGCGCCGCCCGGTGGCGGTCCACAAGGAACTGCCACACCCGGCGCAGCAACATGTCGTCCGTGGGGTCCGGAGCGCCAGCACCCACCACCTCCTCCACCAGCGCGCGCCGCCCCTCTGTCCCCAGCACCACGAATCCAGCGACCCGGCGGTTGACGAGGACCAGGTGGACTTCTTTTTCGGATTGGACCCACCAGAAGTCCTGGGGGCCGATGGGGCCGTACTTGTCGAAGCACGCGGAATACCCGCCGCCGTGGACCGGCTCGTACAGCTGCACCAGCCGGTCGGTGTCCTCCGCGGTCGCCGGGCGGAACTCCACCCGCATCGCGTGCGGTCAGGCGCGGCCCCGGAGGCGGCGCGGGGTGAGTGGCCGCCCGCGGTCCGGGCCCCACAGCCGCTCGAGCCGGTAGTACTCCCTCTCCTCGGGTCCCAGCAGGTGGACGACCACGTCCCCGTAGTCCATGAGCACCCACCGGCTCTGCGGGGTGCCCTCCCGCCCCAGGAGGCGGACCCCTGCGGCCTCCATGGCCTCCTCCACCCCCTCTGCGATCGCCCGCAGCTGTACCACGGTCTGGCCGGTAGCCACCACGAAGAAGTCCGCCATCAAGGTGTGCTCCCGAAGGTCGAGGATCACCACGTCGTCCGCGCGCTTGTCCTCCGCGGCCCGCGCCGCGACCCTGGCCTTCTCGTAGCCCTCCATGGACCTCAGGCGGTCCCCTCCCCCTCCCGGTACAGGGCGTGCTTGGCGATGTACTGCTCCACCGCTTCCGGCACCAGGTACCGGATGGGCTTGCCGTGCCGCACGCGCCAGCGGATCTCCGTGGACGAGATGGCGAGGGCTGGGATCTCCAGGAGGTGGATGCGGTCGCGGTACGCGCGGGCGATGTTGCTGTTCTGCCAGTCCTCGTGGTTCAGGCTGTAGCCCGGGCGGCTGGCGGCGATGAACTCGCACAGCCGCAACAGCTCCTCCGTCTGGTGCCGCTCGCCCCGGAGGATCTGGTGGATGGCGTCCGCCCCCGTGATGTAGAAGAGCTGCGCGCCGCCCAAACGCGCTC
>BEII01000128.1 GCA_002898935.1 bacterium HR32 | reverse complement strand
CGTCCACCTGGGCGAAGCGGCTGTCCATGTCCTCCCGCAGCTCCCTGAGGCGCGTGTTCACGTCTTCCCGCAGCGCCGCCAGGTGGGAGTTCATGTCCTAACGCAGGTCGTCCAGGCGCCGGTGGACGTCGTCGATCCGTCGGTTGCTGTACACGATCCCGGTGAGCACCGCCAGGATCACGGTCACGAGGATTGCGGTCACCTGCTCCCAGGCCACGGCGCCAGGGTATCCCGGACCGGTCCCTGGGGGCAAGAGCCCGGTGTCCGACGCCAAGTCTCGACACCGGGGGCTTGCCCGGGCAGGAAAATGGCCCCACAATAGAGAACAGCCAATCGGACCGGGCCGGGGCTGAACCTTCCGGCCCCCGGGCCCGACCAAACCTACGGACCGGACCGCACCGGGCCGGCCCGAGTCTGCCCCGGAAAGGGGGGATGCAAGGCGAGGGGCAGGGCGGGGCTGCCGGGAAACGGCGAGGCAACGAGAAAACTCCCGCGCACCGGCGGCACGGCCCGGGGGTCCAGACCGAACAACGCACGCACGAAAGGAGGGAACAGCGCATGAGCCGATTTCGCGGCTCTACCCTGGGCCACGTCGCCCTGCTGGTGGTCGCGGCCCTGGTCGCCACGGCCTGCGGCACGTCCCAGACCGCCCAGGCCCCGAGCCCCAGCCCGTCGCCCAGCCCGCCCGCGGGCACCGTGGCGGTGCACGGGAAGGTATTACAGCAGGATATGAGCAACTTCACGAACTGCATCCAGCTCGGTGGTCCGTGCACCGGCTCGCCGGTCAGGGACGGGGTCGTGGTGGCCGCGTACGACGACGCCCTGGCCATCAGCTCCGCGGCCGCGGCGCCGCAGCGCGTCCTCAACCACCCGCGGGCGGCGAAGTTCTCGAAGCGCCTGCTGGACCGCATCCGTCAGGGACAGGAGCTTGCGCGCCGGGTCGCCGCGCAGCGCAGGCCCGCACCCGGCCAGACCCCGCTCGCCACGGACACCACCAGCAACGGCGAGTACCGCCTGAACGTGCCCGCGAGCTTCGTGGGCAAGAAGGTCCTGGTCTGCGTGCAGGGTCTGCCCTTCACGGACTCCCCGAACCCGGGGGACCCGGCTCTGGTCGGGGTGTGCACCACCATGACCGTGCACCCTCCGGACCCCGGCAACACCGCGGTCAACACCGTGAACTTCCTGACCACGAGTGGCGTCAACATGCTCGTGGCCGTGCGCCGCGCGGACACCGGCGCCAGCCTGACGGACCCCGTGACCGGGCTTCCCACCGCGGAGGTCCTCCCGCAGACGGTGCCGGTGGACTTGGTGTTTGCCGGTCCGGTGAGCGCCACCCTGAAGAGCTGCCTCGACAGCGCCAACACCTTCGGGCTAGCCAAGGGCATCTTCACGGCGGACCCGGCTGCCTGGCCGTTCAACTCCGGGTACGGGACGCAGTTGACTGCTTTGGCCGCACCCATCCGCATCGTCAGCAGCCTCCCGAGCGCCAACGTGTACCGGTTCCGCGGTGCCGTGCAGTGGCGCACCGACCGGGTGGTGGACGTCCCGTACCTGCTGAACCCGAACGATAACTGCGGCATCATCACAGCCACCGCCAGCGTGGTTGTGGTGCAGATGAGCGCGAACCTCGGCCAGGCCGCGGCTCCGATGGTAACGTCGATGACGCAGGACATGGTGGTGATGGTCCGGCAGGACACGCGGGTGCCGGACTTCAACCCCACCACGGGGCCGTTCGCGGAGTCCCAGTTCGTGCCCGCGGGCTACAACGGCCAGTACGACAGGTCGGAAAACGACTCGTTCATCCCGTTCAACGAGCCCATCAACGACGCCACCGGGCCCAACGGGTTCTTCGTGCTGTGGCTGGGGTCGTGGGGCGACTGTACTGCCGGCCCCGCTGCTCCGGCCGTGACGGCGGGGCAAGCAAACGACACGAGCGGACCGGCCTGCTCCCTGTGGACCCTGTTCGCGCCCGCCAACGACATCTTCAACTGGAGCAAGGCCGGTGCGGCGGGCGCGGTGTTCGACGCGCACCGCGGGGTTTCGGTGGCTGTGCCCAACGACGACCCGGCGACCGTGCTCGTGCACACCAACAACGCAATTCCCGGCGACCAGCCGGACGCCCTCATGGCCATCCGGCTAAACGACTGGGCTGACGACGTCCGGTCTACGGGCAACAACCAGGGTGAGATTGCTGGTCTGCCCAACGGCGCCACGGTGCTCGTCATGTACTCCGCCGGATTGGGTAACGCCTGGGCCACCAGCGCGGACCCCACGTTCATCGTGGACCTGGCGGGCAACCAGACGTTCCCGCCCAACACCGCCAAGGGCGGGGTGATCGTGCCTTAGGGCGTCTCGCTGTGACGGTGCCGGGGGCCGGACCCTGCTGGCCCCCGGCACCGCTTGTGCGTCCGGGAGGGTCCCGTGCGGCGTCGCACGCTACTGACGGTCTTGGCCTGCCTGGCGGCCGGAGCAGTCATGCTGGCCGTGGCCTGGCCCCGCCTTGCCCGTGTGCCACCGGCTGCGCCCGCTCCGGAGGTGGTGGCTTCCACCCGGTCCTGGTCCCTCACCATGCCGGAGCTGGAGCGCCGGGCACGCGTGGCCCTGGCGGTGGCGGGCGTGCTGCCCGGGCGCGAGGCCGAGAAGCAGCTGGAGGCCATGAAGAAGCGGCAGGTGTACGTCCTGGCCAAGCTGCTCCTGGTCGCGGACCGGGCCGCTCGGGAGGGCGTGACCGTCCCCGAAAAGCGGGTGTCGGAGCGGCTCGCGCAGCTGCGCACGGCGCGCGGGCGGGAGGCGTGGGCCCGTGCCCTGCGCGCCTGGGGCGTGACGGAGGAGGACGTGCGGCGGGAGCTGCGGCGCGAGCTGGCCTGGGTGGCGTACCTCGAGAGGCTGGAGGCAGCGGCGGCGATCCCGGAGGATTCGATCCGCCGGTTCTACGAGGACAACCGGCCCCGCATGCGCACCCCGGACCTGGTCCGGCTGCGGGGGGTCCTCGTGAGAGACTCCCGCACCGCAGAGGAGGTCCGCCGCCTGGCCCTCGCAGGCCACGACCTGGCGGACCTGGCCAGGCGCTACTCCGTGGACCCCAGCGGGAAGCGGGGCGGGGACACGGGCTGGATCCCGCGGGACCGGCTGCAGCCGTGGCTTGCGGTGGCCGTCTCGCGCCTGAAGCCCGGGCAGCTGTCAGGCGTGGTCCGGGGACCGCAGGGCTACTACGTGGTGCGCGTGGAGCAGGTGAGGCCAGGCACGCCTCTGTCCTACGGCGAGGTGCGGAGCCGGATCCACGCGGAGCTGCGCCGGTCCGCGGCCGCGGCCGAGCTGGAGAGGATCCTGTACCACCTCTACCGGGAGTCCGGCCTCCGGTACTACTACCCCGTGTTTTTCGACGCCGGGGAGCACGCGCGCAGGACCCTTGAGGGCGGCCGGAAGAAGGACTCGTGAACCCGTGAGGTGCCGAGGAGGAAAGGGGGGAAACACGCATGTCCGAGCTCGGCGCGAGGTTGCAGCGCGCGGTGGTTTTGCTGGTGGTCGGGTCGCTGGTGGCAGCGTGCGGGGCCGCCCAGGAGGGGCTGGGCCCCGGACCGAAGCGGCCTGACAGCCAGGAAGGCGGGGTGTCCGCGGCGGGCCACACCTCGCCGGGCGGCCAGCCGTTTCAGATGGTCCGCATGAACTGGGTGGACTGCCGGCAGGGGGGGACACGGCTCGCTGCCCTGGACGAGGTGGATGACGTGGCGGTGAACGTTCCCACGGGGTTCCCGGTCCTGTGGGGCGGGGTCGTGTACAACAGCGCGTGGATATCAACAAACGGCCTCGTGTCCTTCGCGTCCGGGGACGTGGCTGACTTTAGCAACGAGAACCTGCCCACTACCGACATCCCTGCGCCCGCGGCCGCGGTGCTGTGGGACGACTGGGTGACGTGGGGTGGCGGGTCGGTCTGGGTGCGCACCCTGGGGACCGCGCCGCGGCGGTCGTGGGTCGTGTGCTGGTACGACCTTCAGGGTTACACCTCCTCGCCCAGCCGCGTGACCTTCCAGGCTGTTTTCCTGGAGAGCGAGCAGGTCCTCTACCAGTACCTGGACACGGTGGCCGGCAACTTCCGGGACAACGGCGGGTCCGCCACCGTGGGCGTGCAGAACTACCCGGGCTACTGGTCGGTGTGGAGCTTCAACAGCCCGCAGGTACCGAGCGGCCTGGCCATCATCACCAAGAATCCGTAGGCCGGGATGGGGCGCGGGTGGAGGAGGCATGGCACCCCGCCCGCGCCCCATCCATCCTATTCCTGCCGCCACCCGGGCCAGGCTTCCTCAAACGGGGGAGGCTCCACCCCTCGGGCACGCATGCTGGCTGCGGAGAACTCGTACAGCGTCCGGTGGTAAGCCTCGAAGAACCGGCGCGCGTCCTCGGGGGTCTGCGGTATCCCCAACTCCCAGATGAGCTTCTTGTAGACGAAGGTGCTGCCGAAGAACTTGCGGGGGTTGGTCATCCATTCGCGGGCTCCCTCCCAGCCGAAGGCCTTGACGTACTTCGAGTCCGGGCTGTTGCCGTAGATCTCCCAGAGCAGCTGCCCGAAGGTCTTCTCCGCCTGGGACAGGGGAAGCTCCCAGTACTGCTTCATCATTCCCGGAAGTGGGGGGAAGAGATAGGTGCCCAGGGGACTCGTCTCCGCCATGCCTTCCCGGTAGACGAACACCTGCTGGTCCCAAGGCGGGAGCTGCCCCATCTTGACGCCCCACCTCTCCTCCCAGGGCCACTCAGGGACGGAAGCGGGCTTGGCGTCGCCGGAGTGGATCCCACCAGCAGACTGGGCAGGCCGTCCCTGGGAGGCCGTGGCGACGGACTTCCCGGAGAAGGGGTTCGCCGGACGTACGGAGCCGGCGAGGACGCCTGTGAGGTGGCCGAACGTGGTGGGCCCGGCTTTGGTGCGCGGGGTCAGCGGCCTGCCCGTTGGGCTGGCCGGCGGTCGCACTGGAGCAGTCATGGTCCCCTCCTCTTTGTTGACTTTCCGGAGGGCGGGAGCTGCACAGACCGTGCCGCACGAGGCCGTGGACGGCAGGGAGGTCTGGGGCCGCAAGGCACTGTTCTTGCTCCGAGTTTGGAAGTGCCATCCGTGGGCCTTGAGGAGGCAGGTGCGCCATGATACGGCTGCATGCAGCGTTGGCGGTGGCGTTGCTGGTCATGGTTGGCTGCGGGACGACTGCTGGAGGGCCCCCCAGCCCCCCGATCCCCCCGGGCGTTGGGTCGGTGGCCGGTACTGCGCTCGTGGACTCGGGGGCCGTCTCGCAGGCATCCGCAACGGTAAGCTTGCCGGTCCGCCCCGAACGAAGGGCGGGAAGGCGCCTGTACGTGCCCGACCAGGTGGTGGTCGGGTTGCGGCCGGGAGCGCCTGCGGAAGCGGTACGGGCGCTGCACAGCCAGGCAGGAGGCCGGGTACGCCGCGAGGTCGCCGCCATCCGGGTTCAGACGGTCCAGCTCCCGTCGGGTGCGGACGTCGACCGAGCCCTGGCGGCGTACCGCGCCTCGCCGTGGGTTCGGTTCGTGGAGCGCAACGCCTACGTGTACCCGACGGCGACACCCAACGACCCCCTGTACGCCACCCACCAGTGGCACTACCCGGCCATCCAGCTCCCGGCTGCCTGGGACGCCACAAAGGGCTCGCCGGTGGTCGTGGCGGTGGTGGATACCGGTGTCCGGTTCGACCACCCCGACCTGGCGGGACTGTCGGTCCCGGGCTGGGACTTCGTGGACGGCGACCCGGACGCCACCGACCCGGGGTGTCCCTCGGTG
>BEII01000127.1 GCA_002898935.1 bacterium HR32 | reverse complement strand
GGAGCCGTTTCTTGCTCGACTGGCTATAGGAACAATCGCGAGCATTCGCGATCTCCGCGTGGGACGGAACCGTAGGGTACAGCATGCAACGGCGATCGCCCTGAGGCAACTAGGCCAAGTGCGGGCCCGGCCCGAAACCCTCCCGGTGGTCTTGGCGTATCTCCGGGACGAGGATCGAATTGTGCGCGCGGTGGTGGCCGAGGCCCTGGGGTTGATGGAACAGACAGGGAGGCAGCCCGAGGTCATCCAGGGCCTCATTGAGCGCCTCCGAGATGAAGACGAGGATGAGGATGTGCGGCGGGCGGCGGCCCGAGCCCTAGGGTTGGCCGGGAAAGTAGCAGCGCGGCCTGAGGTCATCCAGGCCCTCGTGGAGGGCCTTCGAGATGAAAAGGGGTACATGCGCAAGGTAGCCGCCGAGGCCCTAGGGCAGATAGGGGCGGCGGCAGCGCGGCCTGAGGTCATCCAGGCCCTCGTGGAGGGCCTTCGAGATGAAAAGGTTTACATGCGCAAGGCAGCCGCCGAGGCCCTAGGGCAGATGGGGGCGGCGGCAGCGCGGCCTGAGGTCATCCAGGCTCTCGTGGAACACCTCTCGGATGAGGAGGTAGGGCTGCGGTGGGCAGCCGCCCGAGCCCTAGGGCAGATGGGGGCGGCGGCAGCGCGGCCTGAGGTCATCCAGGCTCTCGTAGTGCGCCTCTGGGATGAGAACGAGGATGTGTGCGAGGCAGCCCTTGAGGCTCTGCGGTTGATGGGGGCTGCGGGAGCGCTACCTGAATTCATCAAGGCCCTCGTGGAGCGCCTCCAGGATGAGGATGATGACGAGCGTGTGCGCGAGGCAGCCGCTGAGACTCTGCGGTTGATGAGGACGGCGGCGCGGCCTGGACTCATCCAGGCCCTCGTGGCCGACGCCTGGGATGAGGACACGCTGGCTCCGTGGTTCGGGGGGACAGCGTCGCCTGAGGCCATCCAGGACCTCGTGGCCGACGCCTGGGATGAGGACACGCTGGCTCCGTGGTTCGGGGGGACAGCGTCGCCTGAGGCCATCCAGGACCTCGTGGAGCGCCTCCAGGATGAGAACGAGGATGTGCGCGAGGCAGCCCGCGAGGCTCTGCGATTGATGCGGACGGCGCGGCCTGAGGTCATCCAGGCCCTCGCGGAGCACCTCTGGGATGAAAATGGGTACGTGCGGCGGGCAGCCGCCCGAGCCCTAGGGTTGGCCGGGAAAGTAGCAGCGCGGCCTGAGGTCATCCAGGCCCTCATGGAGGACGAGGCATTCGAGACTCTGTGGCGAACGCGGGCGGGGGTGGTGCGGCCTGAGTTCATCCAGGCCCTTGAGGAGTGCCTTCAGGATCAGGATGAGGATGTGCGCAAGGCGGCCCCGGCGGCTCTGGGGCTGATGAGGATAGTAGCGGCACGGCCTGGACTCATCGAGGCCCTCAAGGAGCACCTCCAGGATGAGGACGAGAATGTGCGCGAGGCAGCCGCGGCGGCTCTGGGGCTGATGGGGGTGGCAGCGACAAGCCCCGGACTTATCCAGGCCCTCGTGGACTGCCTTTGGCATAGGGATTTTGATGAGGATTTGAGTGTGGAGTGGGTTGCGGATCGGAATGGGGAGTGGGATGAGGATTGTAATGGGGAGTGGAATGAGGATTGGGATAAGTGGGATAAGGATTGGAATCTGGAACGCCTCCAGTACGACGTTGCGGATGTGCGAGCGGCGGCCGCCGAGGCCCTGGGGGCGATGGGCGAGGCGGCGGCCACGCCCAAAGTCCTTCAGGCCCTCACGGAATGCCTCCGGGATAAGGACGAGGGGGTGCGCTATGCGGCCGCCGGGGCCCTGGGGCGGATGGGGAAGGCGGCGGCCCAGCCTGAGGTCATCCGGACCCTCGTGAAGCGCCTCCAACGGGATCCGAGTTTGGCTGTGCGCCGTAATGCTGCCCGGACTCTCGGGGCGTGGCACCGCCAGGGCCTGCGGTTCTTCCGGGACTTGGGAGGGTCTTGGACGATCCGCACCGTCGAGGAACTCAGCGGGGGAGCGGAGCTGCGTGACGCAGGTCCGCGGCCTGGACGGGCTCCTGCTCGTCGCCGACGCCTGCCACCGGTCTGAGGCATCCCGGTGGCCCGCAGCGAGGTACCGGGCTCCAGCGCGATGGTTCGCCCCATACCCACCGGGCTTCCCCCGAAGCTCTGCAGTCCCCGCGGGCCAGCCCCTCGATCAGCAGCAGGGTCATTCCGGCCGCCAGGAGGTTGAGGCTGCGCAGACTGCCCATCCGGTCGGCCCACCAGGGGAGGGGTGTGGTGTCTTGGGGTTGCCGGTCCTGCTCCATACAGTTCCTGCAGGACTGTCCCGGGAGGACCAAGCGCACTTCGGCTCCCAGGACGCGCCCGCCGCCGTCGCCGGTGAAGACCCCAGTCCCGGTCTCAACGAGGACGAGGTGGTAGCGTGCCGCGAGGAGGCCGCAGGCTTCTCTGGCTGCCGGAGAATCGGCGGCGCAGATCAGCAGGTCGCAGCCCTTGAGGTGGTGTAAGGCGGCGTAGGTGTGGACGGATGCGGGGACTGCCCGGGGGTGAGTCCAGGGGCAGGCGGCGGAGAGGTAGCGTGCCAGGGCCTGGACCTTGGGGGTGTTGAGGTCGAGTGGGTCGAGGCCGTCGGTTTCTCCCAGGTTGTGGGGTTCCACGATGTCGGGGTCCACGAGGAGGAGGTGGCGGACGCCGTTTCGCGCGAGGGCGGCGGCGAGGGTGGAACCAAGGCGGCCACAGCCCACGATGCCCACACGGAGGGAGGCGAGGCGGCGCCAGGCTGCTTCGCCCAGGGCAGCACGGGTGCGTGTCCAGCGGGTTTCGGGGACAGCGGGGGTATCGGGGTCCGGGTGCTTGCGCAGGCGGAACATGCCGGGGCCGGGCAGGGAGATTTCGGAGACCGGCAGTGTGCGGTCAGGGATGGTCCAGGCGAGTCCCCACCAACGCCCCTCTGCGGGACCGATGCCGAGGACGAGGTCGGCTCGGGGTAGGGGTGCCTGTGCCGGAAAAGATGGCAAGGGTCTACCGCTGCGGAACTGGACCCGGACTGCGGACCCCGAGGGGTGGGTGTGGGACTTGAAAGGCTCGCGTACGAGGAAGCGCATGCGGCCGGGCAGGGTGACAAGGCCTGCCGGGGCGTGCAGGGTGTGGCCGTCGGCATGAAGGTTCAAGCCCTCGCGTAGGAGCTGATCCCAGAAGTCCCTGGGGCAGACGACCTCTGCGTGCACGGCTCTAGTCGTACCGGAAGCGCGGCTCTCGGCGGAGGAGGGGCTGGCCGACCCCCAGTTGGGCTCTCGGCTGCCGTTCGCGGGCCTCCGTCCACAGGTAGCACAGGTCCGCATCCGGTCCGTCCCCAACCGTTTCGCCGTGAGGGAGGTCGGGTTCGGCAGGGGCGTTGGGCGGGATGGGTACTACCACTGCCCGGACGCTGGGCTGTGGGGGGCGAGGTGTCCGGAATGCCCTGCCTGTGGCCAATGGAAGCACCCCGAGTTACGTTGTGACGGTTCGGCCGTGCCGCCGGCCGGTGGCTACGCGTCGGTCCGGGCCGGTCCGCACCCGGACGGTTCGCGGACCCAGACGAGGTAGCAGCGCACGGCCCTGGTTCCGCTCTCGGCGCCGACGGATTCGAGGGCATACAGGGCGCTGATGTTCCTGGCGCGGACGAGGATCCGGCAACAACGGTTCATCAGGGCGTACCGGAGGTAGAGGTGGGCCACGGCGTCCAGCAGACCTCGGGTGGCTTGGCCTTCCATGTCTACCAGGTAGGTGGCGCCGCTGTGCCTCGACCGGCTCAGACCGTACATGTCCCTCCTCCGCGGTCGGTTCTGTTCTCGCCCGGAGAATGGGTGGCAGAGGCGGGGCGTGTGACGGGAGGCCGGGCCCTGAAGAGCTGGTGCCTTGAACCTGCTTCAGGCCGAGGCCCCGTACGCTCGCAGGATGCGCTGGCGCAGGCGACAGAAGAACTGGCGGAGCGCTTCCGGGGTGAGGGCGGGCGGAGGGGTGCGGAAGGTGTTTCGGACCGCGGGCCAGTCGCCGGCTTCGGGGAACACCGCCAGCACCGAGGGGTATTGGGCTTTCAGGGCACGGGTCCAGGCCCCTGGGGAAGAGGCGGCGAGCAGACCAGCAACCTCATCCCACCCGTACTCCATGTCTCGGAGCACGAGGAGCACGGCGAACTTGAAACCGTCCGCACCCAACCCGTGGCAGACCCGAAGGAGGACCAGGAGTCCCGGATCCCCCGCACCGGGGTCCTTGAGGTCGACGAGCTCCACGGCTTCGTCGGCAGGTTCGGTCCGCAGGGTCGCCAGAATGGCCTGAACCTTTTCCACGTCAAGGCCGGTGATCCGGGCAATCTCCTCCGGCCGGGTGTCGTCGATCGTGTGGCCGAGAATGCCAACGGCTTTGAGGACAGCCCGGGCCTCACGGGGCTCGAGCCCGAGGAACCGGTACAGTCCGCTTTTGACCGCCCACCGTATGTGCCGGAAGGCCCAGGTCTGGAAGGACCCTTTGACCGGGTCGTAGTTCCGCACCGCGTGCAGGAGGCCGCAGAAACCCTCCTGGCACAGGTCCGCCTCAAGGTCCCGTCGGCGCCAGCGTTCCGCCACCTTGTGGGCGGTTCCCTCGACCGCGGGACGGAAGCGATCGAAGAGCTCGCGGTAGGCTTCCTCGTCCCCGGCCTGGGCCTGGAGGGCGAGGTGATCCGGGTCACGCATCCGTGGGCTCCGGCACGAGGAACAGGGCAGCTCCGGGCTCCAGGTGCTCGGCCCGGCCAAGGAACAGAGTGGCACCCAGCCGGCCCGGGGCGATGGGGCGGAGTTCCACGAGCCACTCCTGGGGCTGGGTCCAATGGAGGCTGGCCAGGACCAGCCGTACCTTCCGGGGTGCCTGAAGGTCGGCTTCCACAGCGGCCCACAGGAGGCCTTCTGGCGAGCGCTGGACGGTGCAACGGACACCTTCCAGTTGGGCCCGGAGGGATTGCGGGCTCTGGGTTTCCGGCAGCGACTTCGCGGCCAGGGGGAGGGTAGCAAGGAGCGGGCTCAGGTCCACGGCGATGGGTGGAAGGCGGCGCACCCCCAGGAGGGTGGCCACTTGGTCCCAGAGAGGCCGTAGCTCGGGCTTCAAGGGAACTGCTCTTGGCTCGCCACCCAACTCCCGCTGCAGTGCGGCGAGTTCGGCGCGGCAGGCCGGGCAGCGGTCCACGTGGTGGGCGAGGTGGGCGGCACCGGCTCCCGTGGCATACCGTGCCAGGGCCTCCGGTTCCGGGCAGAGGGCACGCAGAAGCCTGCGGCGGGCCTGCAGGGCCTGATGGAACTCCTCCCGGCACACCCGGCAGCGTGTGAGGTGTTCCCGCGCCTCCCCGGGCAGGTTCCGGTGCTCCCAGGGTACCTCTAGGACCCCAAACAGGGCCTCACGGGGCAGCTCCTCGACCCACTCGTGGACGGAAAGGGTGTGGGGGCAGGTCAGGAGGCGTACGAGTCGGTCGGTCTCGTCAGCCCTTACGACAGCGTCGAAGTATGCTGCGACCTCCGGGGGCTCGGAATCTCCCGGGGGCAAGTAGAGCACGGCTCGAGGCAGCGTTCCGGATTCCGTATGGGAGGCGGCTCTCCGGGCCAGCTCGATGAAGTGCGCCACCTCCGACGGGTGGACCACTACCGGGCCGGGCGGCAGGGAGTGGGGGCTACACGGATTGAAGGGCAACCCGGCGGGCCAGTCCGGAGGCCGTTCAGGGAACCCCAGGACCCAAACGCGGTGCACAGTGTTCACGGCT
>BEII01000126.1 GCA_002898935.1 bacterium HR32 | reverse complement strand
CTCGCTCAGCCCCGCCAGGGGCGCGTCCAGCATCAGGATCCGGGGCTCGGACAGGATGGCCATGGCGATCTCCAGCCGCCGCTTCTCGCCCAAACTCAGGTGGCGGACGAGTCGGTCCCGCAGGGGTGCCAGCTGGAAGCGCTCGAGGGCTTCTTGCACCCTGGGGTCGTCGTAGTACCGGCGCCTGGGGGTGGCCAGCATACGACCGACGTGCGTCCCGCCGTGGAGCCGGGAGAACAGCGCCAGGACCAGGTTGTCCAGGACCGGGAGGGCGTCGAAGGTGGAGGCGAGCTGGAACGTGCGCACGAGCCCCATGGCCACACGCCGCTGGGGCGGCAGGTGGGTCACGTCCACGCCCGCGTACAGGATCCTCCCCTCGTCGGGCAGGTGGTATCCGGTGACCAGGTTGAAGAACGTGGTCTTGCCGGCGCCGTTGGGCCCCACGATGCCGACCCGCTGCCGGTCCCCGAGGGAGAAGTTCACGCGGTCCACGGCCACGAACTGGCCGAACCGCTTGACGAGGTCCACGGTGCGCAGGAGCTCAGACGTCACGGGAGGAACCGGAGGCCGGGCCGCGGGCGTGGCCCGGCCCGCCCGACTAGTACCCGAGGGACCGCAGGGTCGGCAGCACGCCCTCACCGCCCTGCGCGCCGACCACTTCGAACAGGTCCCACTCGTTCCGCTGCTCGCCCGGCCCCTTGCCCTTCACCAAGAACGCCGCGTAGCGGTAGATGACGGAGTGGTCGCGGCGCCACTGGGCCGGGCCCTTGACCGTCTGGAACTGCGGCTTGGAGGTCAGGGCCGCGGCGACGCGCCGGGGCTCCAAAGACCCGGCCTGCTGGAACCCCCGGAACATCTCCTGCATGGCGGTGTACGCGATGGTGGCGTAGGCGTCCGCGGGTGTGCGGTAGCGGGCCTGGTACTGCCGGTTGTACTCGTCGGCGCTCTTCGCCACGGGCGAGTTCCCGAGGAACCGCCCCAGGTCGTAGTAGAAGTAGTGCATGGCGTACACGTCCTTGAGCGCTTCCGGCGGGAGCCCTTTGGCCACCACGTTGGTGATGAAGGCGTTGAAGATGGTCATCTCCCGGTTCAGCCCCATCTGGTGGACCTGCTTCAAGAGCGCCACCGCGTCCGCGGCGAACTGGGCCGAGATGAACACGTCCGGACGGGCGGCGCGGACCTTCTGGAGGACGGTGGTGAAGTCCGTGGTCCCCAGGGGCACCTCGTCGTAGCCCACCACCTGGGCGCCGAACCGCTCCGCGGCCGCGCGCACCCCGTCCCGCATGTCCCAGCCCCAGGAGTCCGCGCGGGCGAGGAAGAAGATCCGCCGCTTGTTCAGCACCTGGACCGCCGCAGACCCTGCCATGTAGCCCACGGTCCAGGGACTGTAGGTGACCGCGAAGGTGGTGTCCGCCAGCTTGCCCGCCTCAAACGCCTCCTTGGCCATCACGCACACGGGGAAGTAGGGCATGGGCTCCCGCTTCACCACCGCGTTGATGGCGTAGGCCAAGGGGGCCCAGGTCTGCCCGATCACGCCCACCACCCCCTGGTCCACCAGGTAGCGGTAGCGTCGCACGCCCACGTCGAGCTTCGCCTCGTCGTCCGCCACCACGCCTTCCACGCGCACGCGTCCCCACGGCATGCGCAGACCGCCAGCCTGGTTCACCTGCTCGATGGCCAGCAGGGCTCCGTTGCGCTGGGTCTCCGCCACCGCCGCGAACGGGCCGGTGAGCGGCAGGAGGATCCCGATCTTGATGGTGCTCGGGTTCGCCGCCCCCGCGAGGGCAGAGGCAGCAAGGGCCGCACTGACCAGCAGTGCCAACACCACCACGACTCCTCGCATCGCACACCCCCAAGCGTCCTGCCGTGTGTCTATATCATATATCATAGAGGGGCACCTAGGTACAGCACGGGCCGCTTCCGCAGCGGCCGGCCTGACCGGGCTTGTCTCCTGTCCTGGCCGGGGTGATTTCCGGCGCGTCGAAGTGGGCGAGCGACGCAGCACCGCCGGTCGCCCCCACCTGCACTACGGCCTGCGGGTCAACGGGGTCCCGGTGGCCCCGTGGGCCTGGACGCAGGGCACCCCGGGGGCGCGTTACAGACGCACGTTGAACACCACGGTGAGGTTCGGCTGCGACGGACCGCTCAGGACCACGATGAGCCGCGAGCCTTCGTCCTCCACCCGCATGGGCACCACCACCAGGGTTTCCATGGGCACGGCCACCGCGGCCTGGACCGGAACCAGGTAGAAGATCCGGCCGCGAAGCTTCGCGCCTGCGGGCGTGCTCAGCCGGACCAGCTGGCCGGGCGGGATCCGCGCGCCGGGGTCCAGGAACGCGAGGAAGGTGCCGCGGCCGTCGCGCAGCAGCGCGACCACGTAGCACCGCTCCCGGATCACCACACCGTTGCCCACGGCCACCAGGGCGTGGCTAGCGCAGAACACCTCTCCCGCGCGGTAGTGCTTGACCCGGCGGAACTTGGGGCCGGCCCCCACCCCAGGCGCCACGAGGGCAACGGCCAGCAGGGCTACCGCCACCACACGCACGGTCCTCATCGCCACACCTCCGTCCCCGCTAGACTACCCCAAGGAGTCGCTGCGCGATTCTTTGGGGACCCCGGTCCATCTGTCTGTCCGAGAGATTTTCCGGCACAGGCTCCTAGGGGCCCACCGTCCTGTACGCACCGCAGGCCCTGCGGGTTCCCAGGCCTCCCTTCCCCACTTCCACTGGGTACCCCTACCGCCTCGCCGCCGGTTCGGACCCGGAGAAGACCAGAAGCCGGTCCCGGGGGACCGCCACCACGACCTGGCCCGGGCCCACCCTGGCCTTCGTGTCCGCAAGCACCACCGTATCGCCCAAGCGGACGTAGGCCCGATAGACGTGTCCGAGGAACAGGCAGTCCACAACCTCTGCCGGCGCCCACGCATAGTCGGGCGGCAGGGACTGCCCGGCTGGCCACAGCGCTGTGTCCTCCGCGCGAAACAGGAGACGGCCCTCCGAGGAAGGGAGGATGCGGCCGTCGGGGCCCACAGTGCCATTGAGCACGTTCGTGGACCCCAGGAATTCGGCGACGAACGGGTCCTCGGGGTGCGCGTATACCTCCTCGGGCCGGCCGGACTGGACGATCCGACCGCCGTCCATCACCACCAGGTCGTCGGCGATGCTGAGGGCCTCCTCCTGGTCGTGGGTGACGTAGACGGTGGTGATCCCGGTGCGACGCTGGAGGGTCCGAATCTCTCCCCGCACCCGTTGGCGCACCTTCGCGTCCAGGTTGCTGAGCGGCTCGTCCAGCAAGAGGAGCCCGGGCCGGACTGCCAGGGCACGGGCCAGGGCCACCCGCTGCTGCTGGCCGCCGGACAGCTCCTTGGGCCTGCGCCGTTCGATCCCCGGCACGCGGTCCAGCTCCACGAGCGCCAAGGCCTCCCGGACCCGGCGTTCCACCTCCGAAGCCGGAAGGCGTTGCAGCCGGAGGCCGAACGCCACGTTGTCGAAGACGGTCATGTGCGGCCACAGCGCGTAGTTCTGGAACACCAAAGCGCAGCGCCGCGCCTGCGGCGGTACGCCGGTGACGTCCCGGCCGTCCATCCACACCCGCCCTTCCTCCGGCTGGACGAACCCCGCCAACACCCGCAGCAGGGTAGTCTTCCCGCAGCCCGACGGCCCGACGACCGCGGTCAGGGCTCCGGAGGGGAACACGTGGTTGACACCGGCCAGCGCGAGGACGCGACCGTACCGTTTGACGAGCCCTTCCACCCGAACCTCCACACAGACCTCCTTACAGGTGGCCGAAGAACGCCAGATACTCTGCGCGCAGGAACCGTTCCAGGAGCAGCAGCAGGACCACTCCCGGGACCATGAGGACCAGGGCGGTCACGGAAGCGATCTGCAGCTCGTACCCGAGGCTCGCGGTGTACATGTACACGGGCAGCGTGGTGACGTAGGGAGCCCCGACCAACAGCGTCCCGTTGAACTCGTCCAGGGAGTGCAGGAACACCAGGATGGCGCTGGCCACCACCCCGGGCATGGCCAGGGGCAGCGTGACCCGGAAGAAGGTGCGGGTCGTGGAGGCGCCCAGGTTCTGCGCCGCCTCCTCCAGCTCCGGCCCGATGGACCGGAAGGCCGCGGTGAGGGTCCACACGGCGTACACGAGCCCGCCCACCAGGTGGATCAGGACGACGCCGGGCACGGTCCCCGCCAGGTTCCAGCGGTAGAACAGCACGGTGGCGCTGGCGAACACGGGGAGCTGCGGGAAGGCCTGGGGTAGGATGAAGAGGGCGAGGGCGAGGGGACCCGCGGGCAACCGCCTGCGCGCGGCCAGGTAGGCGACGGGCACCGCCATCGCTAGGGCCAGCACGGTGGTCACGCTGGCGATGGTCACCCCGCGGGTGAGGGCCCGCAGGGGGTCTCCTTGCAGCATGCGAGACCAGTACTTCATCCCGACCTGCTGGGGAAACGGCGCGGGCCAGTGCCACCGCTCGGCCACCGACCACAGCCCGAGGCTCAGCAACGGGCCGACCACGGCCACGAGGACGAGGGCGCCGAGAGCCGCTCGCCCCACCAGCCCCAGGAGGGATGGGGACGGGGACCTCATCGGGCCACGGAACGGAGGTAGGCGTAGACCGCTCCGGACGCCAGCACGTAAGAGATCACGCCGAGCGCACTCGCCACCCCGAAGTCCCCGTGCTGGCCGAACCGGTAGTAGAGGTCGATCATAAGCATCTGCGGCCCGGAGCCACGGCTCATCAAGAGCGGGATGGAGAACGACCCCAGCATGGACGTCAGGGTGAGCACGCAGGCGAGGGCGAGGGGGGTCGCGGACATGGGTACCAGGACCGCCCACGTCTGGCGGAGGTAGCCTGCGCCAAACCCCTGGGCCGCCTCCAGGTAGCTGTCGTCCACAGCCCGAAACGCACCCACCAGCAGCAGGACGACCAGCGCCAGGTGTTTCCACGTCAGGGCCAGGACGAGTCCAAGCCATCCCTCGCCCAGGCCGAGCCGCGTGCCAGGCGCCACCAGTCCCAGCGCGCCGAGCGCCAGGGACAGCGTCCCGCTGGGCTGCAGGAACACGCGCATGGCGTGCCCGGTGACCACGAAGGGCACGAACAGCGGCACCTTCAGGAGGAACTCCACCCAGGGCCAGGCCCGCAGCCGAAAGTAGCCCGCCAGGTGGATGCCACAGGCGAAGGTGAGGAGGACGCCGGCCGCCGCGACCCCGAGGGTGTACAGGACGTCCTGGCGATACAACCGGTAGACGAGGGCGTAGTTCTCCAGAGTCGGGCGCCCGTCGCGGACGAAGGAAGCGGCCAGGGACTGGGCGAGGGGGAGGCCGAAGGTCACCAGGAGGACGAGGACCGCGGGCAGAGCCGCCAGCGTCCAGCCCCAGCGCTCCCACCGGTTCACGGACCTCGTCCGCCCCTATCGCACGATCTCTTCGTAGGCCAGGAGGATGGCGTCGTAGTACTCGCCGAGCGGCATCTGCAGCGAGTACCGCGCTAGGTCCTGCGGCGTCACGCCCTTGAACAGAAGCGCCCGGGCTTGGGGCGAGACCAGTGGCATCACCCGGTCCGGGTCGATCCCTGGGTACCATCCGAACTGCTCCACGATCACCTTGGCCTGGATCTGTGGGTTCGCCACGAAGTCCACGTACCGGACGCCCCAGTCCCGGTTCGCCGCCTCCCGTGGCACCACCAGGTACAGGGGGTAGATGGGAAGACCGGGAGCGATCAGGACGGGTGTGATGTCCGGGTTCATGCGGCCCTCGTTCTTCCAGGCCACCAGCTGGTCCACCAGATC
>BEII01000125.1 GCA_002898935.1 bacterium HR32 | reverse complement strand
GAGCAAGACCATGGCGCCGGCCAGCTCGTCCTCCTCCACGGTCACCACGTCGTCCAGCCACCGCCGCAGCAGGCGTAGGACAGACTCCCGCGGGCTGTGTACCGCGAGGCCGTCCGCCAGGGTGCGGCCCACGGGCACAGCCACCGCCCGCCCCTCGTGCCACGACCGCCACACCGCGGGTGCTCCCGCTGCGGGCGCCGCCATGGCCCGGCCCGCCGGCTGGCCAGGATCCGCGAGGTGCTGGCCCGCGCCCGGGAACAGGTGGAAGCCATCCTCCGCGAGGAGCAGCCGTGATCCGGGTGGAGTTCTTCCACGACGTGTTGTGCGGGTGGTGCTACGCGTTGTCTCCCCGCGTCCGGCGCCTCGTGGAGGAGCACCCGGACGTGGTGGTAGAGCATCGGTGCTTCGCCCTGGCCCCGACCCCGGACGCCATCGTGGCCATCTTCGGGTCCAAGGAGGCGGGGAAGGCGGAGATCCTGGAGCACTGGCGGGCCGCCAACCGGAACGACGACCAGCACCGGATCCGCGCGGGCCTCATGGCGACCCGGCCTTTCGACTACCCGTGGTCCATGCCCGGGCTGAAGGCCTGCAAGGCCGCGGAAGTCCAAGGCGGACACGCCGCCCACGGGGACATGTTCGACCGCGTCCAGCGGGCACACCTCACGGAGTGCCGCAACATCGCAGACTTCGACGTCCTGCGGGAGTGCGCCAAGGACGTGGGGCTGGACGTGTCCGGTGGGAACGGGACTACCACAGCCCGGAGGTGCAGGAGCTGGTGGAGCGCGACTTGGCTCGGGCGCGGATCTACGGGATCACGGGGGTCCCCACCCTGGTGGCGGAAGGCCGGGGCACCCTCGTGGGAGCCCAGCCGTACCACCGGCTGGTGCGCTGGCTGGAGGAGGTGCGCGCCCGTGCGTGACGCGTGGGTGGATCTCCTCCAGGGCGGCGGGCCCCGGTACCTCGTCCTCGCCACGTACCGGCGCAACGGACAGGAGGTCCGCACGCCCGTCTGGTGTGCGGTGATGGACGGAAAGCTGGTAGTCCGTACGGGGTCCCGAACGGGCAAGGCGAAGCGGATCCGCGCCCAGCCCCGGGTGCGGGTGGCAGTCAGCGACGCGCGCGGCCGGCCTCTGGGCCCCTGGAAGGACGCCACCGCCCGTCGCCTGTCCGACCCCGAGTTGTGCCGCCGCGCGGAAGAAGCCCTGGCCACCAAGTACCGGATCGCATTCCGGCTGGTGAGCCTCCTGAACCGGCTCGGGCGGCGGCGCCTTGGGGCTCCGGTGTACTACGAGCTCCACCTGGTCTCCGCGGACGTGTGGCGCTGGGAGGCAGAGGCCGCCCCGGTGTGCGACTGGACCACGGGCCGGTGCGGTCCACCGGAGGAGGTACGCCCGTGAAGCGCCCGCACGTGCGGCCAGACGGAAGAACGCCGTTCCGAAACCCTGAGGAGGTAAGGGAGCATGTCCGAGCGCGTGCTGCCGCACCCGGCCCCGTCCGTCTGGCGGGGCTGGGCTCTGAGCCTGCTCAGCTCCGCTGTGGCCAACGAGCTCCTCCGGCTTGCGGCCACATCCGCCTTCCCGGTGACGTCCTTCGAGCCCCTCACACGACCCGCGGTGTTCCTCTGGACGGCGGTGGGGGCCACGGGCGCCGCCCTGGTGTTCGCCGCGCTGCGGCGGTACGCGGCGCGGCCTGCCCACACCTTCCGTCAGGTCGCCCTGGGGGTGTTGGTGCTGTCGTGGATCCCCGACCTCCTGCTCGCCATCAGCCCCCCGTCCCAGCTGTCGCCGGTGCCCCCGCACGCGCCGTGGATCCTGGCGGCCCTCCACGTCCCTCCGTGGCTCGCTTCCACGTGGTTCCTCACGGGAGGCGTCCTGCCCCGCAGCGGCGAAGGCTGAGGTCTCCGCTGTGGCACAGCCGATCGAGAAGGCCCCTTGGCGTCCCCGACGCCACCGGCTAGCTGGGACGCGGAGCGGTGCTGACCGCGCCCACCCCGCCCGCGAGGGTGCCCGGGCCCGTTTCGTAGGCCACCCGTGGCGCCGGCTGCCCGGGGGACTGGTCTTCGCCTGTTGGAGATCGGCCGCGGGACCGCCGAGGACGCCGGGCTGTGGCTGCACAAGGGCGTGCCCGAGTACGTGGGTGTGGACCTGGACGAGGAGCCCTCGTCCACGCCCGCAGCCGATGGCCGCACCTGACCTTCCTGTGCGAGGATGCAGCCCGCCTTTCCCCTGAAGTTGTGGGCCGATTCCACCTTGTCCTCATCCGCCAGCCTGACCTCTGGGCTCGGCCCGCGAACTGGCACCAGGTGTTCGCCGCCCTGCCCCCGTTGCTCCTGCCCGCGGGCCGGGTTCTCGTGGAGGTGGCGGGCAAGGGAGAGGCGGCCCTCGCCCAGCGCTGGCTGCGGGAAGCCGGCCTGCTCCAGGTGGGGGCAGAGCAGGCGGGCTCCCCCACGGGGTTTCCTCCTCGTGGCCGAGGCGGCACGGACACGGCAACCGCAACAGGGGGGAGGTCCTGATGGCAAAGGTTGAGGTGGATGGGAGGCCTGGTTCGCGACATGGCCGAGTTCTACGACAGCCTGAACGACATCCGCACCACCGCCGAGGTGGCCCCGCACTGGCGTATGGTGAGCGAACGGTCCTGCCAGCCCATCGACGAGCGGCTCATGGAGGACATCACGGACCCGCACTTCTCCACCTGGCCGGCCTGCCGGGCCGTCAAGGCTGCCTTCCTCCAGGGCGAGGACGTCGGAGAGCGTTACCTCCGGCGGATGCGGCGCGCGGCCCTCACCGAGCGCAGAATCATCTCCCTGCCAGAGGTGTACCTGGCCCTGGCCCAAGAGGTCCCCGGGCTGGACCTCCCACGCATGCAAGCGGACCTGGCGAGCGGCGCCGCGGAAGCCGCCTTCCAGGAGGACTTGGCGGAGTGCCGCAGATACGGGGTCACCGGGTTCCCCACGTTCCTCTTCCGCCGCGAAAGCCCGGTGAGCCTCCCCGGCGTAGACCGCCCTGTCCTGGTCGTGGGCCACCGGTCTTTTGCCACCTTCCGCCAGGTGCTCCACCAGCTGGCACCGGACCTGGAAGAGCACCCGGCCCGAGACGTCCCCACGGTGCTGTCCGCGTACGGTCCGCTGACCACCCGGGAGCTGGCGGAGGTGTACCGACAGCCCTTGGAGGCAATGCGGCAGCATCTGCTCGCCCTGGCCGCAGAGGGACGGGTGCAAAGGCGACCCGTCGGGGTGAAGAGTTCTGGGCCACGTGACGTCCTCCCCACCCGGCCCCAACGCCTGAGGGAGTCACGCCGGAACTCGCCCCTCAGCTCACGCCCGCGGCTTGCGCGCCCGGAAGATCACAGACCGCGCCACGGAGGGCTGTCGCTCGGGAGGGATCAGCCGGCGCATGAGGGCGATGAGCTCCGGCGTGAACAACGGGTACTGCTCGCACTCGTCCACGCCGAACGGCAGCACCTCACCCCGCTCGATCTCGACGAAGCCGGCCTTCTGCAGCTTGTTGACGAAGACACGCTCCGCCAGGGCGCCCGACAGGCAACCCGCCCACGCCGCAGGGCTGGTCATCACGTCGGCGGGCAGGTCCTCGTCCATGACGACGTCCGCCACCACCATCCGACCGCCCGGCCTTAGGATGCGGTAGACCTCCGCGAAGACCCGGGACTTGCGGGGCGAGAGGTTAATTACGCCGTTGCTCAACGCGACGTCCACGCTCGCCGGGGGCAGCGGGATCGCCTCGATCTCCCCGAGCACCCACTCCACGTTCGCGACTCCGGCCTCCCGTGCGTGCCGGGCGGCCGCCTCCAGCATCTCCGGCAGCATGTCCAGACCGATGGCCCTGCCTTGGGGCGCCACCTCCTGCGCCGCGAGGATCGTGTCGATGCCCCCGCCGCAGCCAAGGTCAACCACCGTCTCTCCCTCCTGCAACCCCGCTGCCCGGACGGGGTTGCCCACGCCCAGAGCCTGCTCGATGGCGCCCCGGGGAAGCCGCGCGAGCTGTCCGGGGCTGTACAAACGCTCCGCCGCCCGAGACGCCGCGCCCACCGCGTTCCGGTAGGCCTCCCGGACCAGATCCTTGATCGCTTGCTGGCCCAGCAGGTCCTGCGGCTGCGGGCCAGCCTGCGCACGCTGGCTCATCTCTGCCCTCCCAGCTCGCGGATCAACGCCTCCAGTCTCGCGCGGGTCTCCCCGGGCAGCGCGACGGCAGCCCCGGACCGCCGCAGCAAGGCCCGCAGGTGGCGGGCGAACTCCAGCTCCCCGCAGCAGTGCCGGCACAGCCCCAGGTGCCCTTCCAGTTCTTGCTCCTCCAGCCGGCCCAGGTTGCGGTCCAGGTATGCCCACAGCCGGGCCACGGCCTCCGTGCAGCTGATCACGACCGAACCCGCCCTTCGGCGATGAGGTGATGGTCCACGGCGTACTCCCACAGCTCCCGTTCCAGTTGCTTGCGGCCCCGGTGGAGCCAGCTCAGGACGGTCCCCACAGGCCTCCCGCTTATCTCGCCGATCTCCTTGGCCGTGAACCCATAGACGTAGGCCAGGATCACCGCCAGCCGCTGCTGGGGGAGTAACCTCCCGAGCACCTCCAGGATCCGCGTGTCGTCGAACAGGTCCAGGAAGTCCAGGTGCAGCCGGTCCGAGTACGGGAACGGGTCCTCCTCGGCGATCTTGTCGAACAGGTCGAATTCTTCGTCCACCGCCCGGTACAGGGCGTCGCCCATCTCGATCCGGATCCGGTCGTAGAAGGCGCTGGTGAGGACCCGGGTGAGCCACCGGCGAGGGTGCTCGCGGTCTCTTAGGCTCCCGAATGCCCGGAAGGCCCGCAGCAGCGCGTCCTGTAGGAGATCCTCCGCGGCCGTCCGGTTCCCACACAGACGGATCGCCACACCGTACAGGTAATCCAGGTGCGGCTGGACGCACTCCTCATAGCCCAGAGCAGGCCCCGCCGCCTCCACCATCTCCCTCTCCGGCTCCCCGTTTCGCCCCGCCCGCATGGCCCGCGGGTCCCGTCCTCCCGGAAACTGCCCGAAGTTCCAGCCAAACAGGCTTCCGCCCTCTCCCGCCCTTCACGGTTCCAGTTTCACCGTCACGGGAACCGCATTGCGCAGGATGTCCAGCACCGGGGAGGTCTTCTGGACGTGGTCGCAAAGGGCGACGATCTCCTCCCTGGGCGCGTCGGCCTTCACGCGGTACGCCACCCGGATTCCCTGGTACCCGGGACGCACTCGGTCTGACAACCCCAGGAAGCCGTGGAGGTCGACGTCGCCGTCCAACGTGAACTCCAGGCTGTCCACCCGGATGCCGCGGGCGGCGGCGTTGTAGACGAAGCCCACCGCCAAGCAGGACGCCAGAGCGTGCAGCACCGCTTCGACCGCGTTGGGGGCCGCGTTCGTGCCCAGCAGCACCGGCGGCTCGTCCCCCTCCAGGACGAAGGGCCGGGTGCGTGAGGTATCCTCCTGCCCGGCTCCGTAGAAACCCTGGACCGTCGTCCGGGACCGGCCGCCGCCCACCCACTCGCTGGTGGCACGGAAGGTGAACCGCGCAAGGCCCGGATTCGCCTTGATGGCCTCCACGGTCTGCACCAGTTGCTCCACGTTCACTCCGTTCAAGCTGTTCTCTGTCCTCACGACCCTTCCCCCCTCCCGCAGGATGCGACCTTCTACAGGCCAAGGACGACCCCGGCCCCCCCTTTTATTGCGCACCCGCAGGGTCGGCCGGGATTCCTGCCTCCCCGAAGCCGTAAACCCGGGACGGAACACCGTGCGGTGCTGGGGCTGCCCTCCGAAGCCGCTTGGAA
>BEII01000124.1 GCA_002898935.1 bacterium HR32 | reverse complement strand
CTCCGAGCCGGCCCCGCCCTCCCGGACAGCCGACCTCGCTAGGACCTTGTCCCGGAAAGCCCCTCCCAGGGATAAACCAGGGTGGTCTAGCGACGCAGCCAAGCCCGGTGCGCCAGGATACGCTCCGTGGGGTGCACCACGAGCCCCTGGACCTCCCGCCGAAGCCCGGTGACCTGGGACTCGCTGTGCAGGAACAGCCACGGCGCGTCGCGCCAGATGATCTCCATGGCCTGCCGGTACGTCGCAGCCCGGCGGGCGCTGTCGGTGATGGAGCGCGCCTCCTCGAGCAGCTGGTCCACCTGCGGGTTGCGGTAGAAGAACCGGTTGAAGCCCGCGGGCGCCCACTGGCTGCTGTGGAACAGGCTGAACAGGCCGTAGTCCGCGTCGCCGGTCACGGTCCCCCAGCCGAGCATGAACATCTCCACCGGCGTGCGGTCCACGGGCTGGTTGGTGAAGCTGAGGTAGGCGGCCCACTCCATGGTCTGCAGGCGTGCGTTGATGCCCGCGGCACGGAGCTGCGCCTGCACCGCGGCGGCCACGGCGGCGTCCTGCACGTAGCGGCCCGTGGGGTGCAGGATGGTGACGTTCAGGCCTCCCCCGTGCCCGGCCTCCGCCAGGAGCTGGCGGGCGCGGTTCACGTCGTGGGGCCACCCGCCGGGCTGGATGGCGCTGTAGCCCACGATGCCGGGCGAGATGGGCGCGTCCGAAACCCGCGCGGCCCCTCCCAGCACCGTCTGTACGATGGCCCGTTTGTTCACCGCGTAGTTGAACGCCTGCCGGACCCGCGGGTCGGTGAAGGGTGCCTTCTGGTTGTTGAAGGCGATGTAGATGGTCCGCACGCTGCTGGTGCGGTCGATGCGCAGGGCGCGGTTCAGGGCGAGCCGGGTGGTCTCCCGTGGCGGCACCCGCACCGCCACGTGGATCTGGCCGCCCTCCAGGGCCAGCACCCGGGCCCCGTCGTCCGGGATCACGCGCCAGACGACCTGGTCCAGCAGCGGCTTGCGGGGACCCCAGTAGTCCGGGTTGCGCTCCAGCACGATGCGGTCTCCCCGCACCCACTCCCGGAACCGGAACGGGCCCGTGCCTACGGGCTGTCGGCCGTACGGCTCACCCGTGGGCGGCCGCATGCCGCCCGCCCGCTGGACCGCGGTGGGGCTGTGGATCGCCAGGAAGTCGTGGGTCAGGTGCGCCAGTAGGGGGACGAAGGGCCGCCGCAGGTTGAGGCGGACCGTGTAGGTGTCCACCGCGTCCACGCTCGCCACCTCGCCGAGGAGGATGGCGCGGAAGGGAGCGCGGTTCTCGGGGTTCAAGATGAAGTCGAAGTTCCACTTGACCGCCGCGGCGTCGAAGGGGGTCCCGTCGTGGAACCGGATCCCCCGGCGCAGCCGGATCGTCATGGTGCGTCCGTCCGGGGACACCTGAGGCATGCTCTCCGCCAGCAGGGGCTGGATACGTCCCTCCGGCGTGAGCTCGTAGAGGGTTTCTGCCACGTGAGAGATCACCTCCGCGTCTGGGGAGGCGGAGGCGTAGGGGCTCAGGGTCACGGAGTCCGCACCCCGCCCGACGATCAACGTCCCCCCGGGCTGGGGCGCGGGTGTGGCGGGACCGCTTGCGGCGGGCAGCGACAGCGCGGCCACCACCGCGACCGCCACCAAGCCGAGCGCGACTCTCGACACGAGGATCCCCTCCTTCGTCCGGATTCGCGTGCCCTTCCCGATTCGTCATTGTGGAACGTCGTTCCTCCCAGAAGGCAAGCCCCCCGAGGATCGGGCGGCAGCCCGGCTCCGTATTATAGGTAACGTGGGCGTGAAGGAAACCCTCGTGCAGGAGGTCCGGGAAGTCACCCAGGGGCAGCCCGTGGTGGTCGCCTTCAGCGGGGGCCTGGACAGCACCGTGGCCGCGGCGCTGTGCCGGGAGGCACTCGGGCCCGACCGGGTGCTGCTCGTGACCGTGAACATGGGGCAGTACGCCTACCGCCGGGGCAACGAGATCGTCCTGGAGATGGCCGACCGCCTCGGGCTTCCGCAGCGGTGCCTGCTGGGCCAGGCGATGCAGGACCGGATCATGGCAGGCGGGCCCGCCTGCAACCGCTGTACCCGGGAGATCAAGCTGGGGCTGGTCAAGGCCGCCGCCCGGGGCCGCCTGGTGGTCACCGGCGCCAACCGGTCGGACACCTGGGGTCAGATGGGTCTCAAGGTCTGCAACGGCTACTACGCGCCCTTGCTGGACCTGGACAAGCCGCAGATCCGGGCCCTCGCGCTCGAACTCGGCATCGACCCGCCGCAGACCAAGATCGGCGAGAACCCGGGCCGGGAGGGGTGCAAGCTCAAGCACCTGCTGAAGCCCCTGGCCAACCCCGACTACCACGGCCGTGCGGTGGCGCGCGCCAACGAAGTGGTGCTGGAGGCGGTGCGGGACCTGGGGTTTCCCGCGCAGCTGGCGAACGTCAAGGTCGTGGGCCCCCTCTCGCGGAACGTGGGCCTGGTGAACCTGTGGCCAGAGCCGCCTGCGGATGTGGCACGGGATGTGCTCACCAGATTGCGGGGGATCCCCGAGCTCGACGAGGTGCACCTGGTGGACCGTCCCCTCCGCCTCCTTGCGAAAGCGAACCCCAGCGTCCTCGGGGATCCCCACGCGCGCCACTGGTTGCAGCACGGCCGGCTACAGCCCGACTTCGCGCGGCCTGTGGAGGTCCGCTGGCTCCCCTCTGTCAACCGTCGGCTGGCGACGTTCCACGTGGTGGGGTTCGAGTGGCTCGAGGCCCAGGCGGCCGTCCCGTGACCCGCACGGCTGCCTGCGCGCTCGCCGTCGCTCTGGTCGCCTCCGCCTGCGGGCAGAGCGGGGTAGCCCCCCCGCCGAGTCCCTCTCAGTGCTACGCCGTTTCCGCCAGCCGCTGGCCCAGAGTCCCCCCGCCCCGGCGTCCGGTTACAGACCTGGTGGTCCGGCTGAGGGCCGGGGTCCCGATCGAGCAGGCGGAGGACGTGGCGCGCGGAGCGGGTGGGTCGTTGGTCAAGGTGCGTAGACGCGTGAGGGCCCTGGTGGTCCGACCCGAGCCGCGCACGGGTGCCGCGGCCCTCGCCACAAGACTTGCTTCGGACCCACGGGTCTTGCGGGTGGGGCCTGACGTCCGGCTGCACGCGCTGCGCACGCCCGATGATCCCTTGTTCGCCCAGCAGTGGGGGCTGCAGCGCATCCAGGCGCCAGCCGCCTGGGAGACCACCCCGGGGAACGGTGTGGCGGTCGCGGTGGTGGACACGGGCATCCGGTCCCACGCCGACGTCCCTTCCGTGGCGCCGGGGGACGGCTACGACTTCGTCCAGGAAGACCCAGACCCCACCGACCCCGGAGATCCCACCTACGACTGCACGAGTCACGGGACCATGGTCGCAAGCGTACTAGGGGCCCTCACGAACAACGCCAGGGGGATGGCAGGCGTGACGTGGGGTCCTGGGGGCGTACGCTTGGTCGTGGCGCGGGCCCTGGACACCTCCGGCGGGAGCTTTGTGGACGTGGCGGAAGGGATCCTGTGGGCGGTCCAGGAGAGGGGAGCGCGCGTGGTCAACCTGAGCCTGGGCGCCGACGACCCGAACACGTCGTGCCCACCCGAGCTCCAACAGGCCATCGAACAGGTGTCGGGCCAGGCCGTGGTGGTGGCGGCGGCTGGCAACACCACCGACACCAACCCGGACCGGCAGGGTGTCGTGTGCCCGGCCAACCTCGACAAGGTGCTGGCCGTGGCGGCCACGGATCCCGAGAACCGCGTGACCTTCTACTCCCGGCGCGGCCCTGAGGTGGACCTGGCAGCACCCGGCGGCCGGGGCGGCAACTCCTGCTCCACGGAGATCGTGACCGCAAGCCCCTCCAGCTCCCACCCTGAGGGCTACCCCTGCGCCGCGGGCACGTCCTTCGCGGCCCCACACGTGGCCGGCGTGGCTGCCCTCCTCCTGTCGCAGAACCCCGGGTGGACCCCCTTCCAGGTGAGGCAGCGGCTGAAGCGCACCGCCCAGGACGTAGAGTCCTCGGGGCGGGACGAAGACACGGGGTGCGGGCTCGTACGGGCGGACCGGGCCCTGTCCGGCGAGACCGACCCGACCCCCGCCTGCCCCTGACGTCAAGACGTAAAACTTGACAAGCTCCCGAAACCCTGCTATTGGAATATCCGGGCGAGGTGATCGCCCTTGACACCAGAGAGGAGGTGGTGCGGATGCTCGGCCGGTGGAACCGGTGGGACCCCTTCGAGGAGATCCGGGCCATCCAGCGGGAGATCGGTAACCTCTTCGACCGGGTGTTCGGCGCCACGGAGGCGGCCCTCACGCCGGTGGGGACGCGGACCGCGTACTGGGTGCCGCCCATGGAGGCCTTCTACCACAACGGCGCGCTGGTGCTGCGGTGCTTCCTGCCCGGGGTGGACCCCAAGGCTGTGGACGTGTCCGTCACCAACAACGTGCTGACCATCCGCGGTGAGCGCAAGCTGGAGTTGGACATCCCCCGGGACGACTACCTGTTCAGCGAGGTGGCCTACGGTCGGTTCGAGCGGACCCTGACCCTGCCGCAGCACCTGAAGACCGACCAGGTCTCCGCCCGGTACGAGCACGGGATCCTGGAGATCCGCATCCCGGTGGCGGAGGGCGCGCTGCCGAAGAAGGTAGCGGTGGAGGTCGCTGCACCCGGCGAGAAGGCGCTGGCCGGGACGGCCCGGTGAGCGCTCGGGGGTCCTGGGCCCGGCGCGGCTTGCCGCGCCGGGCTTTTCTCTTTTAGAGGACCCGGAGTCGGTGGTGGCGAACACCCAGACCGGCGGGCTGCCGCCGATTCCAGCGCGGGAGGGGTGGGGATCGTGACGACGACGAGCTCGGAGAACCGGCTTCTCGCGGCCCTCGGGTACCCGATCTGGATCGTGGCCCTGATCGTGGTGCTCACGGACATGAAAAGGGACCCCTTCATGCGCTACCACGGCTGGCAGGCGCTGTTCTGGGGGATCGCGTGGTTCGTGCTGTGGGCGGGGCTCACCGTGGTCGGGATCGTGCTGAGCTTCGCGCCCTTCCTCGGCCTCGTGGTCGGCTTCCTGGCGAGCACCGTGTTGGTCCTGGCGTGGCTGGTGCTCTCCGTGCTGTACGCGGTGCGCGCTTTCCAGGGGCAGCGGTTCGAGATCCCGTTCGTCACCCAGTACGCCCGAAAGTACATGGGCGAGGGGGAGGCGTAAGGAGCCTGTCCGAGCTGAGGCGTGTCCGTACGCGTCTTCTTTCCAGAGGGTGCCGAGCCGTCTCGCATCCCTGAGCTGCTGGACTCCGGTGCCTTTCTCTGGGTAGACCTGACCGGCCCTGACGAACACGGACTGCACCTGCTGCAGGACGTCTTCCGATTTCACCCGCTCGCCATCGAGGACACCCGCAACCAGCGCCAGCGTCCCAAGGTGGAAGACTACGGTCACCACCTGTTCCTGATCCTGAACCCAGTGCACATGGACTCCGAAGAGCCGGAGTTCCGAGAGCTGGACGTGTTCGCCGGGCCCCACTGCGTGGTCACCGCGCACCCCGGGGAAGAGCCCGCCGTGGAGGAGGCGCGCAGGCGCGTGCAGGCCCACGCCCGGGGGACGCCGGGCGCGGTGGTCCACGCGCTGTTGGACGCGGTGGTGGACGGATATTTTCCCCTGCTGGACGCAGCGGGCGAGACCCTGGAGGGCCTGGAGGACGCGGTGCTGGAGACGCCGGGCCCGGACGTGCTGGCCGCCCTGTTCCGGCTGAAGCGGACCCTCCTGGAGGCGCGGCGGGTGGTGGCCCCACAGCGGGACGTCCTCCACGCCTTG
>BEII01000123.1 GCA_002898935.1 bacterium HR32 | reverse complement strand
GGAGGCTGAGGTCCGAGAGGAGGTCCTCCGCGTGCCACGGGAGGCCTGCCCGGGGGTCGAAGCCTTCAGGCCGGTAGGAGCGGTAGCCGGTGCGCCTCGCGGAACGCTCCGCGGCGGCCTGCTTCGCCCACTGCCAGGGGAACTCTGCGTGGGGGTGGAGGAGACGGGCCTTCATGGCCGGACGCGCTCCCGGACCTGCTCGTAGGTGAGGCCGTACTTCTTCGCGAGGGCCAGGGCGTAGGCGAGTCCGTCCGCGGGCCGACGGACCACGCGGTAGGTGCGCTCCTCGGGGTTGTGGGGAGAGACCAGGGCGACCATGCTCACCACCTTTTCGCCCAGCCGGCTCAGCTCGTCCAGGAACGTCACCCAGACGCACAGCACGTCGAGCTCCAGGAAGGCGGAGGCGACCCGCTGGCTCAGGAAGAGGGCGTCCTGGAGGGTCGTGGAGGAGAAGATCTCGTTGATGATCACGATGCTCCGTGGTGTAGCCGAGCGCAGGATCTGCCGGATCCGGAGAAGGTCGTCCTCCAATCTGCCGTGGAGGTCCGTGGCGAGTTCGGCGCGCTGAAAGTGGGTGAAGATCTGATCGGGAAGCGGCAGGCGCGCAGTTCGTCCGGGCACGGGGAGTCCCAGGGAGGCGAGGAAGTGCAGCTGGCCGAAGGCGCGGGCGAAGGTGGTCTTGCCTCCCTGGTTGGGGCCGGTGACCACGAGGATCCGCTCGGGGTCGGTCAAAGACAGGTCGTTGCAGACCGGAAGGGAGCCCTCGCGGACGAGCTTGTGGGCCAAGGCGAGGTCGAAAACTGCATCGGCCGAGACCTCCTTGCTCGTCTCGCTCACCTCGGGGTAGCAGAAGGGAAGGCCCGCCTGCCGCAGCGGGGCGATGAACTCCAGGTACGCGAGGTAGAACTGCACCTCCCGGTCGAAGGCGACGATGCGGGGGTCCAGGAAGTCGCGGTGGGCGGTGCAGAAGCGGGAGATCCGGGAGAAGAGGTCGGCGTGGAGCTCGGCGACACCGTCGAGGATGCGGGCCTCCACGTGGTTCATCTCGGGCCAGTCGGGGAAAGAAAAGCGGTACTCTTTGGTGTCCCCCTGGCGGAACCGCTGGAAGGTGAGCGTGATCTCCTCGCTGTAGTCAGGCTCCCCGGCGTAGGGGCGGACTTCGACCCGGAGCCCCCGGAGGAAGACGGTATAGCGGAGGGAGGCGAGCTGGCGCCGCAACCCCTCCGCCTCCTCCGCCAGGAGGCGAAAGGCGGAAGAGGCGGTGTAGGCCCGCAGGTGATCGGAGAAGCCCAAAAGCCCCCGGGATCGAAGGGAGGCTTGGCTCAGCACCTGTGCGAGGCGCGAGACGGCCTCGCAGTAGCGCGCGACGGCGTCCAGCACCCAGCGCTCCCTCTGCCGGAGGTAGGTGGCCTTCTCCGCAGCGGAGAGGTCGGCGCGGACCGCCCGCATGGAGGCGCTGAAGGCAAGGATCTCCGCACGGAGCGAGGCGTCTTCCAGGTCCCGCAGGACCTCCTGGCGGAAGAGGACGGCTGAAGAGCTGGCGAGGGGCGTGTGGAAGAACGGCTTCAGGTCGTACTCCTCCCGGCCGGCGGTGATGGCCTCCACGACCTGGTCGAGGAGGAGGTCCCGGAAGAAGGGCGGGGGTTCACGCTGCAGAGGTGGCCTCGGCTCGTCGGGCGGGAACAGGACGCTGTACGGTTCACTCATCAGTGGACCACCATCACGGGACAGTGGGCGTAGCGCAGGACGCGCTCGGAGACCGATCCCAGCATCCACCGCTGCACGGGGGTGAGCCCACGCCGGCCCAGCACGATCAGGTCGAACCCTTCCTCCCGGGCCACCCGCACGAGGGTGTCCGCGGGGTGGCCGGCCTGGATGCGGGTCTCCAGGGACACCCCGGCCCTGCGCGCCTCCGCCCGGGCCCAGCGGAGGGCTTCCGCCAGTGGGCCCCGCGCCTCCGCGAGGGCCGCGTTCACCTCCGCCTCCAGCTCCGCGAACTCCGGGGGCCGCACCACGGCCAGGACCGTGACCGCGGCGCCGTAGCGCTGTGCCAGGTCCAGGGCCGCCCGCAGGGCCTTGCGGGACGCGGGAGAGCCATCGAATCCCACCAGCACCTTCGCGAACACTACTCACCTCCGAAAGCGGGAGCCGCCTGGACCTCCTGGGCGCGCTCCACGTGGTGGTGGGGCAGGAAGAACCGGTTGGCCACCCAGGTGGGGATCACCGCGCTGGCGATGACGACGGCCACGAGCAGGGAGTACTGGGATCGGGTGATGATCCCGTGGGTGAGCCCGTACAGGGACGAGATGGTCCCGAAGGTGAGGCCCGTGGACATCAGGAGGGTGGTGTACATGGCCTCGTCGGGGGCATACCGGTACCGGCGGGTCAGGGGGAAGATCCCGACGAACTTGCTCGCGGCCTTCGCGGCGAACAGGACGAGGAAGGGAGCGAAGCCTGCCAGGACCGTGGACACCTGCACGAAGGAGCCGGCGCGGATGAAGTAGAAGGGCGTGAGGAGCCCGAAGGTCAGCGTCCGGAGCCGGCGGAGCAGGCCGTGGTCCCTTCCCACGACCCCCGCCAGGGCCATCCCGATCACGTAGGCGGGCAACACCGCCTCCGATCCGGACCACGCCGCGAGGCCGCCCAGCAGGGAGAGCGCGAGGAGCAGGAACTTGGTCTCAACCTCCGCGGTGCGTCCCCCGTAGCGCCGGAAGAAGGGGCCGGTGGCCCAGACCAAGGCCACGAGCCCGGTCGTGAGGGCGGCCACGAACACCGCGGTGCGGGCGGTGAAGGGGGCGAACAGCAGGCCGAGGGCGATGACGGTACCGAGGTCGTTGATGAAGCACGCGCTCAAGATCACCTTGCCGAACTCGGTCCGGTTCAAGCCGAGCTCCAGGAGCACCGCGTACACCACGGCCACGGAGGTGGTGGAGAGGGCCACCCCCGCGAGCCAGCTGGCGCGGGGGTCCCACCCCAGGAGGAAGCGGGCCGCCCACGCCGCGCCCAGGAAGGGAGCCCCAAACCCCACCAGGCCCAGGGCGGTGCTCTCCCGCCACCGCCTGCGGAAGGCCTCCGGCTCCAGCTCAGCGCCGGCCAGGAAGGTGAGGACCACGGAGCCCGCGCCGGCCAGGAACGTCACCCACCCCTCCTGGCTCGCGAGGGCGTGGGACCGGCCGAGAGCGTCCAGGAGAACCTGCGCGGCAACGCCCACCACGATCTCCGTGAGGGCCACCGAGACGCGCAGCCAGGTGCCCAGCAGGGTGGCCAGGAGTGCCAGCGCAAACCACAACGCCGCGGTGAGCCATACCTGGTCCATGAAGCCGCCGTCCTCCTCTCGGGTAGAGGCCGAAACAAATGGCTCCTACCCGTGGTCTGGGTAGGAGCCATCAGCCTCGCGTCCGAGGCGGTTTAGGCGGACTCCATCGCCTTCACGGGAACTCTATCCGTCGCGCACCCTCCGGTCAAGGGTGGTGACCCGGTCCCGTCCGAGACAACCTCCCGCCCGCTGCCACGAAGAAGGGGACTGCGGCGAGCTGCGCGAGGAGGCTGAAGGCCACGAGGAGCACGGGGTTGAGTCCGTACAGGGTCCCCATGGTCGCGCTCCCCGCAAACCAGCACACGCCGAACACGGCGTTGAAGATCCCGAAGGCGGAGGCCCGCCGGTCGCGGCTGACCATCTCCGCCACCGCGGCCCGCAGGATGGACTCCTGCACACCGATCCCGACTCCCCACAGCACCGTGGCGAGGACCACCGCGGGGGACCCACCGAGGAAGGCGAGCGGGGCGAAGCCCGCCGCCAGGAGGGTTGCCGAAACCAGCGCACGCAGGCCGACCCGGTCGAACCAGCGACCGAACAGGATGGCCGCACCGGCGTCGGAGGCCATGGCCAGGGCGTACAGGAGCGGGACCGCCTCCGCGGACACCACCTGCGTGCGGGCGAAGTGGTAAGCCAGGAGGGAGAAGTCTGCGTAGCCGGCGGCTACGAGGCCAATTCCCACGAGGTACCACCGGAGGCTCTGCGGGAGCCCCGCGGCCGAGACCCGATGCGAGAGAGGCTCCAAGGCGCTCGGCTCCGGGTAGGTGCGGCGGGCGACGAGAAGGAGGCTCAGGGAGACGACGGCGGGCAGGACCAACGCGGCAAAGGCGTGGCGGTACGTTGCGCCCGTCCCAAGGACCGCCGCCACGAGGAGGGGACCTCCTACTGCGCCGATCTGGTCCAAGGCCTCGTGCACCCCGAACCCGAAGCCGCTCCCCACTTGTGTTGTGGCGTGGGAGAGCATCGCGTCCCGCGGCGGAGTGCGGATCGCCTTCCCGATCCGTTCAGCCACGATGAGCAGGGCGGCGACGTCCCAGCGGCCTGCCAGCGCCAGGAGGGGTACGGCGATGAGGTTCAACGTGTAGCCGGCGAGCGTCAGGGGCCAGTACCGCCGAAGGCGGTCCGCCAAGAGACCCGAGAGCAGCCGGACTCCGTATCCCAATAGCTCTCCCGCGCCGGCCACGACCCCCACGACCGCGGCGGATGCGCCCAGGGTGGCGAGGAACGGGCCAGTAATGCTGCGCGCCCCTTCGTACGTGGCGTCGGCGAAGAGGCTCACGGCACCCAGGAGCAGGACGAACCGCAGGGCAATTCTCCGGAGGGAAGCCGGTGGGGCGAGGGCGTCGCTGGTCTTCATTCCCTACTCCGTTCGTCCGCGCGCGAAGAGATCCCGGAGTCGCCTGCGGGCCTCCGCCTGCGGGTCGGGCGGGGCCTCCTCGGGGAGGACGACACCGGCCTTCCTGGCCCGCTCCCGCAGGTCCGCCACCTCCCGCTCCAGCCGACGGAGAGACCGGCGGGCCTGTGCCACCGATGCTTCAAGCCCCGTCCGGTTCATCCGCAACGTTCGCACGGCCTGGTCGGCGAGGAAGGCTCGGTGCCGAAGGGTGGCGAGCTCGGCGCGGAGCGCTCCCAGGGCGCGGAGCAGGTCCTCTTCTGGGGGGTCCAGGTGCACGGCTGCACCGTAGCCTAGGAGAAGCCGCACCCCCTCGTCGCCGCGCCAGCCCTGAGCGTGGATGACCGGCTCCACCTCGGCCCACGTAGCGTCGTCCAGGGCTAGGGGCAGGGTGACCACCACGTCCCGATCCTGGCTCATCCCCCGTCTCCCACGGCCATCCTGAGACGCCGGCACTCCCACTGAAGCTGTACGAGGCGACGGCGCAGTGCCTCGTACTCCTGGCCGAGGGCGTCCACCTCGGCCTGCAGGGCGTCCCGCTACAGTTCCGTACGCAGGGTCCTTGCCCGCATGGAGAAGACGTGGGCGGCAACTTCCCGGCGCTGGAGCTCAAGAAGGGCCGGCTGCACCGTGTCGCTGTTGGTGCGCAGCTGTTCCCACCTGCGCTGGTCCAGGGCAAAGTGGTTCGCACCTTCCCGCAGCAGCCAGACGAGCGCCGGTTCGAGGGCGTCGTCGCCCCAGGCTGACAGACCCGCCGCCAGCCTCACCAGGTCCTCTCCGGCGATCTCCACGTTCACCATGCGCCCCATAAAGAAAACAGCTCCTACTGGCAGCCCAGTAGGAGCTATCATCCCGGCTCTCGCCGAGCGGATGAGGGCGAGCTCCATCGCCCCGTTCGCCTGACCCCAGCCTACGACGCGGCGGATGGGGCGTCAAGCGAAGGCCTGGGGGCCGGTGCAAGAGGAGCGTCGGCACCACCCCTGTCCGGCTGAAGGTCCGCCACCGCCGCGGCGAGCTCGTGGCTACCTGGCCCCGTCGCACCTCCGACTCCGGCCCGAGCCCGCGCTCCCGCAAAGAGGCCCGCAGGTGGTGGAGGACCTTCCAAGCGGCTTCGGAGGGCAGCCCCA
>BEII01000122.1 GCA_002898935.1 bacterium HR32 | reverse complement strand
GGGCTGGGAACCCGGGACGGAGGGGTGGGAAGCACCCTTCCTGCCAGCCCGGGTGCTGCTGCAGGACTTCACCGGGGTGCCCGGGGTGGTAGACCTGGCGGCCATGCGGTCGGCCATGCAGCGGCTGGGCGGCGACCCCAAGCGGATCAATCCCCTGGTGCCCGTGGACCTGGTGATCGACCACTCCGTGCAGGTGGACGCGTTCGGCTCCGCCTTCGCCTTCCGCTTCAACGTGGCGCGGGAGTACGAGCGCAACCGCGAGCGCTACGCCTTACTCCGGTGGGCGCAGAAGGCGTTCGCGAACTTCCGGGTGGTGCCGCCGGGGACCGGGATCGTGCACCAGGTCAACCTGGAGTACCTCGCCACCGTGGTGGCCACCCGGGAGCGCGACGGGGAACGCGTGGCCTTCCCCGACAGCCTGGTGGGCACGGACTCCCACACCACCATGGTCAACGGGCTCGGGGTGCTCGGCTGGGGGGTGGGCGGCATCGAGGCGGAGGCGGTGATGCTCGGCCAGCCCATCTACCTGCCCGCGCCGGAAGTGGTGGGCTTCCGGCTCTACGGAACCCCGCCGGAGGGCGTCACGGCCACGGACCTGGTGCTCACCGTGACCCAGATCCTCCGCAAGGTCGGCGTGGTGGACAAGTTCGTGGAGTTCTTCGGGCCGAGCCTCGATCACCTGTCCCTGCCGGACCGCGCCACCATCGCCAACATGGCACCCGAGTACGGCGCCACCGCCGCCCTGTTCCCGGTGGACGAGGAGACCCTGCGCTACCTGCGTCTCACCGGCCGGGAAGCAGACCACGTGGCGCTCGTGGAGCGGTACGCGAAGGAGCAGGGGCTGTTCTGGGACCCGGCGGCGGAGCCGGCCTTCAACCAGGTGGTGGAGCTCGACCTCGGCACGCTGGAGCCGAGCGTGGCCGGCCCGCGCAGGCCGCAGGACCGCGTGCCCCTGAGGGACGTGGGGCGGAGCTTCTACGCTGCCTTCGGCGACCGCATCGGCCCCCGGAACGAGAACGAGGTGGCCGTGGGGCGGCTGGAGGCGGAAGGAGGCCGGCCCGCGGCCGGGGACGGCGGGGTGGCGGTGGCGACAAAGCCCAAGACCGTGGACGTGCGCCTGGACGGCGTGCACGCGGAGCTGCGGCACGGGTCCGTGGTGATCGCGGCCATCACCAGCTGCACCAACACCAGCAACCCGTCGGTCATGCTGGCCGCGGGGCTTGTGGCCAAGAAGGCGGTGGAGCGGGGCCTGGTGGTGAACCCCGCGGTGAAGACGAGCCTGGCGCCCGGGTCTGCGGTGGTGACGGAGTACCTGAAGCGGGCGGGTCTGATGCCCTACCTGGAGGCGCTTCGGTTCCACCTGGTGGGCTACGGCTGCACCACGTGCATCGGGAACAGTGGGCCCCTACCGGAACCCGTGGCCAACGCCATCCAGGAGCACGACCTAGTGGTGGCCGCGGTGTTGAGCGGCAACCGCAACTTCGAGGGGCGCATCCACCCGCTCGTGCGGGCTGCCTACCTGGCCAGCCCGCCTCTCGTGGTGGCCTTCGCCCTGGCGGGGACCGTGGACGTGGACCTCACCAAGGACCCCGTGGGCTACGACCCGAACGGCCAGCCCGTGTACCTGCGGGACCTGTGGCCCACCACCCGGGAGGTTCAAGAGCTCATCGAGCGCCACGTGAGCCCGGAGCTGTTCCGGGAGCGCTACCGGGACGTGTTCACGGGCGACGAGACGTGGCGGACCCTGCCCGTGCCGGAAGGCGACCTGTACGCCTGGGACCCCAGCTCCACCTACGTCCAGGAGCCCCCCTTCTTCCAAAACCTGCCGCCGGAGCCCGCGCCGCTCGTGGACATCCAGGGCGCCCGGGTACTGGCGGTGCTGGGGGACTCGGTCACCACCGACCACATCTCGCCCGCAGGCAGCATCCCCCAGGACAGCCCCGCAGGCCAGTACCTGATCGAGCGAGGTGTCCCGCCTGCGGAGTTCAACAGCTACGGTGCCCGGCGGGGCAACCACGAGGTGATGGTGCGCGGCACCTTCGCCAACATCCGGCTGCGCAACGCGCTCGCGGGTGGGCGCGAGGGAGGTTGGACGGTGCACCTCCCCAGCGGAGAGCTCATGACCATCTACGAAGCCGCCATGCGGTACCGCGCGGAGGGAGTCCCCCTCCTCGTCCTCGCCGGTAAAGAGTACGGGGCCGGGAGCTCCCGCGACTGGGCCGCCAAGGGGCCGGTGCTCTTGGGCGTGCGGGCGGTGATCGCGGAGAGCTACGAGCGGATCCACCGCAGCAACCTGGTGGGGATGGGTGTCCTGCCGTTGCAGTTCGTGGACGGGCAGAACGCACAGAGCCTGGGCCTCACCGGCCGAGAGGTGTACGACATCGAGGGCGTCCGGTCGCTCGTGCCGCAGGCGCGCTTGCGCGTGCGGGCCCGCCGGGAGGACGGCGGCGAAGTCAACTTCGAGGCCGTGGCGCGGGTGGACACCCCCACCGAGCTCGAGTACTACCGGCACGGCGGCATCCTGCAGATGGTGTTGCGGCGCCTGGCGGCTTCCTGACTGGACCCGGCAAAACACAGGCGGGGAGGGCGCTTGCCCTCCCCGCTTCCCCCTTGCACCACCAAGAGCTACCGGCGGGCCAGCTCCTCCGCGCCCGGCCTGTAAACACGCAGCTTGGCCCGCATGTACGGGTGGATGGCGCAGATGTACTCGTACTCGCCCGGCCGGCGCACCTCCAGCGTGAAGCGGTCCGCGTGCTTGAGCAGGGGCGAGGCGAGCTGCGTGGGGCCGCGCACGGCGGTGACGTTGTGCATGCCCGTGCGCTCGCCCTCCAGGAGGTCGAAGACGTCCTCGTTCACCCACGTGACCCGGCTACCCACGGGGACCTCCAGGACCTTCGGCCAGTAGCTGTTCCCCACCATGCGGACGAAGGCCGGGTCTCCGGGACGCAGCCGCACGGGCACGTCCACGTCAGAGGAACCCAGGCCGAAGGGATCCACGACCCGCTTGGGCTTCGCGGGAAGCGGCAGGTTGGGACCCTCCGGGCGCACCACCGCGGTCCGCGGCCCGTCCTTCTTGGCGCTGAGCACCCCCACCGCGCCCTTCATGGCCTGGACCCCGAAGGCGTGGGTCACCAGCAGGAACGAGCCCTCCGCGGGCACCCGCCACTCGATGACCCAGGAGTCCGTGGGGGCGGCGATGGTGGTCTGCAGCCCGCGGGTGACGTTCTGGGGGTTCCCGCCCGCGTACGCGTACTCCCAGATGCCGCCCACGGCGTGGAAGCTGCCCACCAGGTTGGGACCCACGTTCAGGTAGTAGAACCGCACGTAGTCCCCGGGCCTTGCCTGGATCGGCTGGGTGACGTAGCGGAAGTTGTACCCGTTGAACGTCACGTACAGGGCGCGGCCGTCCGCGAAGTCCTTCCCGCTGCCGTACACCTCGTGCTGGACCATGTACACCCGCACGTCCGGCGGACGGCCCAGCTCCTCCTCCAGCCGGTACTTGGTGCGCTTGGGCTCCACCACCACCATGCCGAACATGCCGCCCATGGTGTGGGCCAGAATCCCGTGGCCGCCGGGGGCGCAGTGGTACATGTACACCCCGGGGAAGTCCGCGCGGAAGCGCAGGGTCCGAGACTGGCCCGCCGGGATGTTGCCCACCACCGCGGACGTCTGGGTGCTGGCCGCGTGGATCGACAGGCCGTGGGTGATGGTGTCCGCGTTGCGCACCGTGATCTCCACCTCGTCCCCCTCCTCCACCACCAGGAGGGGGCCCGGCACGCGGCCGTTCCACGTGAAGGCCCGCCACACCACCCCTTCGTCCACCACCAGGTTCTTGCGGGTGGCCACCAGCTCGAACTTCTTCACCTGGGCGGCGGCGGGCGCTCCCAGGAACAGGGACCCCGCCGCCAGCACGCCCGCGAGTCCTACCGACAGGAGCCGCCCCATGGCCCTCCCTCCTCACTCCACCACCAAGGTCCCGGTCATGCCCGCTTCCTTGTGGCCGGGCACGCTGCAGACGATCGGGTAGCGGCCCTTAGCCTTGGGCGTGAAGGTGAGCTCTGCAGTCTTGCCGGGCTGGACGGGGCGCGCCTTGACTCCGAGCCTGTCCACCACGATGTCGTGCTCGATGACGCCTTTGTTCTCTAGGACTAGGCGCACGGGCTGACCCGCCCGCACCTTGACCTCCTTGGGTTCGAAGGCGAACTCCTTGGCGGTGATCTTGACCGTCTGCGGGGAAGCCCCGGCCAGACCGACGCCCACCGCCGCAGCCGCCAAGGCGGATGCCACCAGGAGTGCTGTCCAGATCCGCATCGTCGTCTCGCCTCCTCCCACGCTCCGGGAATGGTCTACAAAAAGCCAGCCCGGCCGCCCACCCTGCCGTGAGCTCCGGGCCTCTCGGACCCGCTGGGTCCGCTCAGATCGTAAACCAGCTGGGAAGGCGCTCTGACATCCGGCAGAGGACCGATTTTCCCCTCGGCCGCGCAACCGATCCTGAGATCCCCTCGGGCAGCGCACCGGGGTTCCCCGAACGGGTTGGCGGTGGCGTGGACGGGCGCTCCGGCACCGAATGTGCAAGGTCACCCGGCGAGGTCTGAGCGGAGGAGGTCGGGATGCTGGGGCTGTTGCGGGCTGCCGCCGCGGCCATGTCCGCGGAGCAGGCGCGGGTGGACCTGGTCGCCCACAACCTGGCGAACGCGCAGACGGTGGGCTTCCACCGGCTGGTGGTGGCCCTGCGGAGTGGCGAACCGGGGCAGGTGTACCGGCGCGACGCGGGCGTGGTGGTGGGCACGCGAGGTTCGGGCCCGAGTGCACCCCAGGGGACAGTGGATCTGCGGCCTGCGGTGCCCGTCCCCACCGGGGCCCCCCAGGACCTGGCGGTGGAGGGCGGAGGTTTCGTCCTCCTGGAGGGCGGTCGGCTTACCAGCGGCGGCCGGTTGGGGGTGGACGCGCAAGGCTTCCTCACGCTGGCGGGAGTCCGCGTGCAGGGGGCGGACGGTCCCGTGCGGGTCAGCGGCCTCCCACGGGTACGGTCAGACGGCCAGGTGGAGGACGCCGGCCGTGTGGTGGGGCGTCTGCGGGTCGTCCGCGCCGCACCTGGCTCGCTGGGCGTCTCAGGGCCAGGCGTCTACACCGCACCGGCGAGCGCTGTGCAGGACGCTGCGGTCCCAGTACGGCAGGGTGCCAGAGCGCAGCCTGCTACAAACCCCGTGGAGGAACTCGTCCAGCTCATCGCGGGGTCCCGGGCGTACGAGGCTGCGGCACGGTGTGTGCAGGTCGCGGACGAGGTGGCGAGCCGGCTGGCGGAGGTGGCCCGCCTGTAGGAGGTGGAGCATGATCCGGGCCCTGTGGACCGCAGCCACCGGGATGGTGGCCAAGCAGACGGAGATCGACGTCATCGCCCACAACCTGGCCAACGTGAACACCACGGGCTTCAAGAAGGCGCGGGCGGAATTCCAGGACCTCATGTCGCTCGGCTTCCGGACCGCGGGGGCGCCCGCGGGTAACGCCGGCGTGGTCCCCACCGCCGCACAGGTGGGGCTGGGGACCCGGGTGGCCGCGGTCCAGCGCCTGTTCAGCCAGGGCGACTTCCAGTTCACAGGGAACCCCCTCGACCTCGCGGTGGAGGGCGATGGGTTCTTCCAGGTGCGCCTGCCGGACGGCACCCTGGCGTACACGCGGGACGGCACCTTCAAGCTGGACGCAGAGGGGCGACTTGTCACCAGCGACGGCCTGCTGCTCGAGCCCGGTGTGACCATCCCGCCGGGCGCGGCCAAGGTCACCATCAGCGCGAACGGCATCGTGTCCGCCGTGCTCCCGGGCGAGTCCGCCCCCACGGAGCTGGGCCGGATCGAACTGGCCCGGTTCAGCAACCCCGCGGGCCTGGAGGCCGTGGGCCGCAA
>BEII01000121.1 GCA_002898935.1 bacterium HR32 | reverse complement strand
TGGGCTGGCGCTGGCAGCGGGAGGAGGTGGGCGGGATCTTAGCCCTGCTGGCGGCCGCAGCTCTGGTGGTGGCGGTGGGCGCGTCGGCGCGGCGGAATCCGCTCGGCTGGTAGTCGGTCGGACCACGGAGGAGGCAGGAAGGCATGGTCCACGTGCAATTGCGCTGGCAAGGCGGCATGCGGTTTGGCAGCGAGGACGGGCGGTGGAGCCTGGACGTCCCGCCCGAGCAGGGTGGGTCGGGTGCGGGGCCGGCTCCCATGGAGACGGTGCTCGCGGCGCTCGCGGGCTGCACGGGTATGGACGTGGTGGCCATCCTCCAAAAGATGCGGGAGCCGCTGGAGGAGCTCCAGGTGGAGGTGGAAGGCGAGCGGGCGCAGGAGCACCCCAGGGTGTACACGCGCGTGCACGTCCGGTACCGGTTCGCCGGCGCGCGGCTGCGGCCGGAAGCCGTGGCGCGGGCGGTCCGCCTGTCGCAGGAGCGGTACTGCTCGGTGTCCGCCATGCTGCGCGCCTCGGTGTCCGTGACGTACGAAGTGGAGCTGAACGGTACCCCCCTGGCCCTCTGACGCGCAGGGCTCGGGCCGTTGACGGCTGCTAGAAAACTTGTCACACTCGCAGTGTGACAACCGGCGTACGCCTGCGCCTGCACCGCAGCCTCCCCCTGGCGGAGCAGCTGCGGGCGCAGATCGCCCACCAGGTGCTGGCCGGTGTCCTGCGGCCGGGCCAGCGCCTCCCGCCCGTGCGGGTCCTCGCGGGCTTCCTGCGGGTCCACCGGAACACCGTGGCTCGGGTGTACCGGGAACTGGTGGCCGGCGGTTACCTTCAAGCCGCCCCGGGCCGTGGGACCTTCGTGGCCCGCGGGCGCCCCGGCGCGCTGGACGCCGTGGTGGCGGCCCGGGTGGACGAACTGGTGCGGCTGGCGCGGCGGGCCGGCTTGGGAGCGGAGGACCTCGTGGCCCTCGTCCGTGCTCGCGCCCACGCCCGCGACCTCCCGTCCCCCCGCGTGCTGTTCGTGGAGTGCAACCCCGTGGACGTGGCGTACTTCACCCGCGCCCTGCAGGACGCTCTGGGCCTGGACGTCCGGGGGTGCCTGTTGTCTGATGCCCCGCGCGCAGCCCGCCAGGCGGACCTGGTGTGCACCACCTTCTTCCACGTGCACGAGGTCCGCCGCGCGGTGGCGGGCCGCGAGGTGGTAGGCCTCGTGGCCATGCCGGACTTCGCCACCCTGGAACGGGTGGCGTCGCTGCCCGCGGGGACCCCGGTGGCGGTGGTGTGCGCCACCGCGGAGGGAGCGCGCAGCAAGACCACGTCCCTCCAAGCGGTGGGCGGGCGGCTGCGGTTTCTCCCCGCCCACCTCCAGGACCCGGCCGGCCTGCGCGCGTCCCTGGCGCGGTGTCAGGTCGTGGTGGCTTCCCCCAGGGTGCTCGAGCGGCTTCAGCTACCCCCCGGCAAACAGGCCATCCCCTTCGGCAGCGTCCTCGTGGAGGGCGCCGTGCGCCTTGTGCGGGAGCGCGTGGAGGCGTGGCGCCGAAGCCGGGCCGCGGCCGCCGGGTGAGACAGGCCGTGTCGCGCATCCGGGTGGGCGTGGTGTACGGGGGCCGGTCAGGCGAGCACGAGGTTTCGTGCGTCTCCGCCCGCAGCGTGGTGCGCGCGCTCGACCCCGTCCGGTTCACGGTGGTGGAGATCTTCATCGCGCCCGACGGACGGTGGTCGGTGGGAGGCGAACCCGCCTGGCTCCGGCTGGACCGGACCGGCCAGGCCGCGCTGGTGGTGGGTGGACGGGAGGTGGTCTGCGACGTGCTGTTCCCGGTGCTGCACGGCACGTACGGCGAGGACGGGACCTTCCAGGGGCTGTGTGAGATGGTGAACGTGCCGTACGTGGGCGCGGACGTGCTGGGTTCCGCCGTGGGCATGGACAAGGGCGTGCAGAAGGCCCTCCTGCGCGACGCCGGGCTCCCCGTGGTGCCCTTCCGGGTGGTGGAGGCCAGCCGCTGGGAGCGGGAGCCGGGCGGTGTGTACGCGGAGGTGGCGTCCGTGGGCTACCCGTGCTTCGTCAAGCCCACGCGCCTGGGCTCCTCGGTCGGGGTGCACCGGGTGGACCGGGAAGAGGAGCTTGCGCACGCGGTCCGGGACGCCCTGCGGTACGATCTTGCCGTGATCGTGGAGCGTGCGGTCCTCGACCCCGTGGAGGTGGAGGTGAGCGTGCTGGGCAACGACGACCCCGTGGCGTCTGTGCCGGGCGAGATCCGGCCGACCCACCGCTTCTACGACTACGACGCGAAGTACGTGGACCCCCAGGGAGCACAGCTGGTGGTCCCCGCCCAGATCCCCACCGACCAGGCGGAGGGCGTGCGGGAGCTGAGCCTGCGCGCTTTCCGCGTCCTGCGCCTGTCCGGCATGGCGCGGGTGGACTTCCTCCTCGACCGCGGGGGCGCGGTGTATGTGAGCGAGGTGAACACCATCCCCGGGTTCACCCCCATCAGCATGTACCCGCGCCTGTGGGAGGCGTCCGGCGTCCCCTACCGGGAGCTCGTGGGCCGGCTCGTGGACCTGGCCCTGGAGCGGTGGCGGCGCCGCAACGCCCTCTGTACGTCGTACGAGGGCGGCCGGCGCATCCGGATGGAGGGGGTGGGGTGAACCGGTTCGTGAAGTCCCACGCGCTCGGCAACGACTACCTGGTGGTCGTCCCGGCCGAACTGGACTTCTCCCTGACGCCCGAGGCGGTGCGACGGCTGTGCGACCGCCACTTCGGCGTGGGTTCGGACGGCGTGCTGGCCCTCGTCCCCTCCCTGCGGGCGGACTTCGGGCTGAGGATCTACAACCCCGACGGCAGCCAAGCGGAGAAGAGCGGCAACGGGCTAAGGATCTTCGCTAAGTACCTGTACGAACACGGGCACACCACCGCGCCCCGCTTCACCGTGGAGACCCCGGGCGGGGTGGCCGCCTGCGACCTGGAGCTGGAAGACGGCCGCGTGGCGCAGGTGACGGTGGACATGGGCGAGGCTACCTTCCGCAGCGACCGCATCCCCGCGGCAGGTCCGGCCCGGGAGGTGGTGGACGAACCCCTGGAGGTGGAGGGGAGGGTGCTGCGGGTCACCGCGGTGAACGTGGGCAACCCGCACTGTGTGGTGTTCACCGAAGACCTGGAGGCGGTGGACCTACACCGGCTCGGGCCCGCGCTGGAGCGGCACCCCAACTTCCCGCAGCGCACCAACGTGCAGTTCGCGCGCGTGCTGGCCCCGGACCGAGTCCGCATCCGGATCTGGGAGCGCGGGGCCGGCCACACCCTGGCCTCGGGGTCCAGCGCGTGTGCGGTGGCTGCGGCCTGCGTGCGCCGCGGCCTCACCGGGCGGGAGCTCCAGGTGGAGATGGAAGGGGGCGTGCTGCAGGTCCTCGTGGACGACCGGTACCGGCTGCGTATGGCCGGCCCGGCCGCGGAGGTGTGTAGGGGCGAGCTGGCGCCGGAGTTCGTGCAGGCCCTCCGGGCTGCGGGGTGAGCGTGGACGGCCCGCGGGGCGTGGTGCTGGACCTGGACGGCGTCGTGTACCGGGGCAGCGTGCTGCTGCCGGGCGCGGCGGAGTTTCTCGCCTGGCTGCGGGAGCGCGAAGTCCCCTTTGTGTTTGTGACCAACAACTCCACCCGCAGCCCGCGCGAATACGTCGAGCACCTGCGGCGGTTGGGCGTCGCGGCGGAGGAGGGCCAGGTGGTGACCTCCGCCCTGTGTGCGGCCGCGCTGTTGCAGCGGTGGCGGCTCGCGGGGCGCGTGCTGGTGGTGGGCGGGGCGGGCCTGCGGGAGGCGATCCGGGAAGCGGGATTGGAGCTCGCGGACGGTCCGGAGGCGGAAGCGGTGGTGGTCGGGCTCGACGTAGACCTCACCTACGCACGGCTGCGGGCCGCGTGCGCGGCCATTCGGCGCGGGGCGCGGTTCGTGGCCACGAATCTAGACCCGGTCCTGCCGGTGGAGGGCGAGCTGTGGCCCGGCGCGGGCGCCCTGGTGGCCGCCATCCGCACCGCCACGGGCCGGGAACCTGTGGTGGTCGGCAAGCCAGAAGCCTACCCGTTCGAAATGGCCCTGGAGCGCCTGGGGACACGGCCCGAGGACACCCTCATGGTGGGCGACCAGATCGCGACGGACGTGGTGGGCGCCCAGCGCGTGGGGATGCGGACCGCTCTCGTGCTCACCGGCGTCGCCACGCGGGACGACCTGGGCCGCGAGCAGGTCCAGCCGGACCTGGTGGTGGCCGACCTGGCGGAGCTGCTGCGGCAGATGCGGAGCGGAGGTGAAGGGTGCGGAAGGTCTTGTATGTGATCCTGGACGGGCTGGGAGACCGGCCTGTGGTAGCCCTGGGCGGCCGCACGCCGCTGGAGGCGGCCCACAAGCCGCACCTGGACGCGCTGGCCACGGCCGGGCAGCAGGGGCTCGTGGTCACGGTCGGGGAGGGGATCGCGCCGGAGTCGGACGTGGCCGTGACCGCGATCCTCGGCTACGACCCCTTCCAGTACCACGCGGGCCGCGGGTTGCTGGAGGCCTTGGGCATGGACATCCCCTTCCGCGACGGGAACCTGGCTCTGCGGGGCAACTTCGCTACCGCGGGGGAGGGACGCCGCATCCTGGACCGCCGGGTGGGCCGCAGCCTGCGCAGCGCGGAAGCCAGAGCGCTGGCGCAGGCGGTGCAGGAGCAGGTCAGGCTAGAGGGCGCGGAGTTCCGGTTCGAGGCGAGCGTGGGGCACCGGTGCGTGCTCGTGCTGTACGACCACGATCAGCCCCTGTCCGCGCAGATCACCAACACCGACCCCGCGTACGGCCGCGTGGGAGCCCTCGGGGTGGCCAGGATCGTGGTCCGGGACGAGGTGGAGACCTGCGTGCCCCTGGACGGGGGAGCGGCCGCCGCGCGGGCGGCCGAGCTAGTGAACCAGTTCACCGAGCTGAGCCGCGCAGTGCTCGAGGGGCACCCGGTCAACGCCGCGCGCCGCGCCCGAGGTGAACCTCCCGCGAACTTGGTGCTGCTGCGGGACGCCAGCGACCACGTGCCGCACTTGCCGCCGTTCTCCGAGCGCTTCGGCGCCCGGTTCGCGTGCTTCGTGGAGATGCCCGTGGAGCGGGGGATCGCGCGCTTGCTGGGCATGGGGGTGGTGGAGGTCCCCCCGAGCGGCCGGGACCCCGCGGTGTACGCCGCGTGGGCGCAGGAGGCGTTGCGCCAGCTGGATCGGTGGGACGGACTGTACGTGCACCTCAAGGGCCCGGACGAGCCAGGCCACGACGGGGACGCGGACGCCAAACGCGCGGTGGTGGAGGGGATCGACCGGCACTTCTTCGGCCCGCTGCGGCAGGGGTTGGGCGAGCGGCAGGACGTGCTGGTGGCGGTGACCGCGGACCACGCCACGGTGTGCGAGCTGGGGGCTCACTCCGACGACCCGGTGCCCCTGCTGGTGTGGAGCCCGGGGCTCGCGGCGGACGGCGCCGGGGGGTTCGGCGAGTCCTCCGCGGCCCGCGGCGCCCTGGGCCGGCGGCGGGGTGTGGAGGTGCTGCCGCTGTTGCTGGACCTGGCACGCCGGCCATAGCCGTCTCAGCCGACGCCCGCCCGTGAGAGGTCTTCCCGGGGAGAGCTGGGACTACCGTATCGCGCGGGCCGCGGTGCGGCTGGCGCTGTGGCTGGTATTCGACTTCCGCAGCACAGGCCAGGACGTGGTGCCCCTGCGGGGTGCTGCCATCGTGGCGGCCAACCACCGGTCGTGGCTGGACCCCGTGGTCCTGGCCGCGTCACTCCGCAGGCGCGCGGTCTTCTTGGGCGCAGAGGAGCTGGTGGGCCGACGGCTCACGCCGGGGTTCGTGCCCTGGAACCCCCTCATCCGCCTCATCGCGCCGTTCGTGCGGTGGTACGGGTTCGTGCCCGTGCGCCGTACCGAAGTGGACCCCGCCGCGTACACGGGAGGTGGGTTCCGCCAGGCACTCCGAATCCTGC
>BEII01000120.1 GCA_002898935.1 bacterium HR32 | reverse complement strand
CGACCACGCGGGCATCGCCACCCAGAACGTGGTGGAGCGGGAGCTAGCCCGGGAGGGCCTGCGGCGCGAAGACCTGGGGCGGGAGGGGTTCGAGCGCCGGGTGTGGCAGTGGGTGGAGAAGTACGGCCAGATCATCTACACGCAGCTGGAGCGCCTCGGCGTGTCCTGCGACTGGGACCGCAAGGTCTTCACCCTGGACCCGGACTACGCGGACGCGGTGCTCGAGGCCTTCGTGCGCCTGTACCACCGGGGCCGGATCTACCGCAGCCGGGACTACATGGTCAACTGGTGTCCGCGGTGCGGCACCGCCATCTCGGACCTGGAGGTGGAGTACGAGGAGGTCGAGAGCGCCCTCTGGTACGTCCGGTACCCCGGCGCCGACGGCTCCGAGGGGGTGGTGGTGGCGACCCAGCGGCCGGAGACCATCCTGGCGGACGTGGCGGTGGCCGTGCACCCCGAGGACGAGCGGTACCGCGGCCTCGTGGGACGGCGGGTGGTGGTGCCCCTCGTGGACCGGGTGGTGCCCGTGGTGGCGGACCGCCGGGTGGACCCGGACTTCGGCACGGGCGCGGTGAAGATCACCCCCGGCCACGACCCCCTGGACTACGAGATCGGCAAGGACCACGGCCTCGCCCCGTTGGTGGTGGTGGGCCCCGACGGCCGCATGACGCAGGAGGCGGGCGCTTTCGCGGGCCTGGACCGCTTCGAGGCGAGGGAGCGGGTCGCCTCAGCCATCGCAGAGCGCGGGCTGGTGGTCCGCCGGGTCCCGTACCGGACCCGGGTAGGCCGGTGCGACCGGTGCCACACGGTTATCGAGCCCATGCTGAGCGAGCAGTGGTTCTGCGACGTGCGGGAGATGGCCCAGCGGGCGGCGGAGGCCATCCGGTCCGGCCGCGTGCGGTTCTTCCCCGAGCGGTGGGCGCGGGTGGCCGTGGACTGGCTGGACAACATCCGGCCCTGGTGCATCTCGCGGCAGCTGTGGTGGGGCCACCGGATCCCGGTGTGGTGGTGCGAGGCCTGCGGGCATCCCGTGGCGGCCAAGGCGCAACCGCAGGAGGGCTGCCCCGCCTGCGGCGGGCGCAGCTGGCGGCAGGACCCGGACGTGCTGGACACGTGGTTCAGCAGCGCCCTGTGGCCGTTCGCAACTTTGGGCTGGCCTCGAGAAACCGCCGACCTCCGGTACTTCTACCCCACCAGCGTGCTCATCACCGACCGCGGGATCATCTTCCTGTGGGTCTGCCGGATGATCATGTTCGGGCTCGAGTTCATGGGCGAAGTGCCCTTCCACCACGTGTACATCAACCCCACGGTCCTGGACCTGCAGGGCCGGCGGATGAGCAAGTCTCTCGGGACCGGCGTGGACCCGCTGCAGGCGGTAGAGCGCTACGGCGCGGACGCCCTGCGGTTCGGGCTGGTGGTGCGCTGCTCCCAGGCCCAGCAGGACCTGCGGTTCGACGAGAAGATGGTGGCGGACACCCGCAACTTCGCCAACAAGATCTGGAACGCCACCCGGTTCGTACGGCGGAGCTTGGAGAGGTGGGACCCACAGGCCGCGGACCCCGCCGCCCTCCGGTACGCGACCCCGGACGTGTGGATCACCAGCCGGCTCGAGCGCACGGTGCAGGCAGTAACCGCGGCGTACGAAGCCTACGAGTTCGACCGGGCCGCGCGGGCCCTGTACCAGTTCCTGTGGAGCGAGTTCTGCGACTGGTACGTGGAGATGAGCAAGGTGCTGCTCGCCGACCCCCAGGCCCAGGAGGCCACCCGCTACACCCTGTGGCGGACCCTGGACGCGGGCCTGCGGCTGTTGCACCCCATCATGCCGTTCGTCACAGAGGCCGCCTGGCAGGCGCTGCCCCACCGCGGCGACAGCATCATGGTGGCCTCCTGGCCCGCGGCAGACCCCAGGCGCGTGCACGAGGAGGTGGAGGCGGAGGTGGCGCTGTTCCAGGACGTGGTGCGCGAGGTCCGCAGCCTGCGCGCCGACCTGCACCTGCCCCCCTCCCGGACCGTCTCGGTACAGCTCTCGGCCGGGCCTGCGCGCGCCAGCCTCGAGCCCCTGGCTCCGTTCCTGCGCGCCCTGGCGGGCGCCGAGGTGGAGTTCGGGGACGGGAAGGCCCGCCCGCGGCCGTCCGCGGTGGCGGTGGTGGGGCCGGTGGAGGTTCGGGTGCCGTTGTCGGCCGACCAGGCACAGGCCCTGGCAGACCGAGCCCGGGAGGAGTTGAGGGAGGTCGAGCAGGAGCTGGACCGGGTGCAGGCCCGCCTGCAGAACCCGGAGTTCGTCCAGCGCGCGCCGGCGGAGGTGGTGGAGGCCGAGCGCGACCGGCTCGCACGGGCACGGACGCGGCGGGACAAGCTCGCGGGTTACCTGTCCGACCTGCGCTAGGGGTTGTCCCCGGGTTGGTGTCGGCGCCGACCAGGGAGTCGGGCCTGCGGTGCCGAAGGCAAGGGCGAAGGAGGCGACCATGGACTACGAGAACCTCGTGGCGTCTCGGGACGGCGGGGTGGCCACAATCCGCCTGCACCGGCCCAAGGTGCTGAACGCGCTGAACGGCAAGACCCTGGACGAGCTGTGCGCGGCGCTGGACGCCTTCGAGGCGGACCCCGAGGTCCGGGTGGTGGTGTTGACGGGCGACGAGCGGGCGTTCGCCGCGGGCGCGGACATCCAGGAGTTCGCGGGGCAGACCGCGGTGGACATGTTGGAAGGGCCCCGGGGCCGTCAGTGGGAGCGCATCCGCGCGTTCTCGAAGCCGCTCGTGGCCGCCGTGAGCGGCTACTGCCTGGGCGGGGGGTGCGAGCTGGCCATGCTCTGCGACATCATCGTGGCCGCCGAGACGGCCCGCTTCGGACAGCCCGAGATCAACCTAGGTATCCTGCCCGGCGCGGGCGGGACCCAGCGCCTCCCGAGGGCGGTCGGAAAGCACCGGGCCATGGAGCTGATCCTGACCGGCCGCCACATCACCGCGCAGCAGGCGTACGAGTGGGGACTGGTGAACCGCGTGGTGCCGCCGGAGGTCTTGTTGGACGAGGCGTACGCGCTCGCGCGGGAAATCGCGAGCAAGGCGCCGGTGGCCGTGCGGCTCGCCAAGGCCGCGGTCCTGCGGTCCCTGGACACGCCCCTGGACGTGGGCCTCGACTACGAGCGCCGCCTGTTCGCGCTCGCCTTTGCCACGGAGGACAAGGAGGAAGGGGTGCGGGCGTTCCTGGACAAGCGCAAGCCGGCCTTCCAGGGCCGGTAGGGCACCCGGGCTTGCGGGGAGGGACGAGGTGGAAGACGCGACGGTCTTGTGGGAGCAAGAGGCAGGGGTGGCCATCGTCACCCTGAACCGACCGGAGGTCCTGAACGCCTTCAACGACCGCATGGCCGAGGAGCTGCTGGACGCGCTGCGCAGGGCGGAGCGGGACCCAGAGGTCCGCTGCCTGGTGCTCACCGGCGCGGGCCGAGCCTTCTGTTCCGGGCAGGACCTGCGGGAGCGGGCAGGTGGTGGGTTCTCGTACGCGCAGCACGTGCGGGCCCGGTACGTGCCGGTGATCGCCAAGATCCAGGCCCTGGAGAAGCCCGTGGTGGCCGCGGTGAACGGGGTGGCGGCGGGCGCGGGCGCCAGCCTCGCGCTGGCGTGCGACCTGCGGGTCGCTGCGGAGGAGGCCTCGTTCCTGCAAGCGTTCGCCCGGATCGGGCTCGTGCCGGACTCCGGCGCCACGTACTTCCTCCCGCGCATGGTGGGGCTCGCGAAGGCCTTCGAGCTGTGCTACCTGGCCGAGCCCCTCCCTGCCCCAGAAGCCGCGCGGTTGGGGCTGGTGAACTGGGTGGTGCCCGGGGCGCAGGTGCTGGCGAAGGCGAAGGAGGTGGCGGGCCGGCTGGCCGCGGGGCCCACCCGCGCCTACGGGATGACCAAGAGGGCGCTGTACCGAAACCTGCGCGCGGACCTGCTGGACGCCCTGGACTACGAGGCCATGCTGCAGGAAGCCGCGGGCCGGACCGAGGACCACCGGGAAGGGGTGCAGGCGTTCCTGGAGAAGAGGCCGCCGCGCTTCGTGGGCCGGTAGGGACACGCGACATGCGGGACGTGGTGGTGGTGGACGCGGTCCGGACCCCCTTCGGGCGTTACGGGGGCGCCCTGCGGGACGTGCGGCCGGACGACCTAGCCGCCACGGTCCTGGCCGCCCTCGTGCGGCGCACGGGGATCCCGCCGGCCCGGATCGACGACGTGGTGCTCGGCTGCGCGAACCAGGCCGGGGAGGACAACCGGAACGTGGCCCGGATGGCGGCGCTGCTGGCGGGGCTGCCGGTGGAGGTGCCGGGCCAGACGGTGAACCGGCTGTGCGGGTCCGGGCTGCAGGCCGCGGTGACCGCCTACCACGCCATCCGGTGCGGGGAGGGCGACCTGATGCTGGCGGGCGGCGTGGAGAGCATGACCCGGGCGCCCTTCGTGGTGGCGAAGGCCGCGGAACCCTGGAGCCGCCGGTTCGAGGTCTACGATACGACCCTGGGGTGGCGGTTCACCAACCCCAGGATGGCGGAGATGTACCCGCCCTACTCCATGGGGGAGACCGCGGAGAACGTGGCGGAGCGCTACGGGATCAGCCGGGAGGAACAGGACCGCTACGCCCTGCTGAGCCAGCAGCGCGCGGCGCGGGCCATTGCGGAGGGCAGGTTCCGCGAGGAGATCGTGCCCGTGGTGGTCCCCCAGGGCTCCGGTGAGCCGCTGGTGGTGGACCGCGACGAGCCCCCGCGGCCGCAGACCACCCTGGACGCGCTGTCTCGGCTGCGGCCGGCTTTCCGCAGCGGCGGTACGGTGACCGCGGGGAACAGCTCGGGCATCAACGACGGCGCGGCCGCGGTGCTGCTGGCGGAGGCCGGGGTTGCGCGGGAGCTGGGCCTGCGGCCTCTGGCCCGGGTGGTGGCTACCGCGGTAGCCGGAGTGGACCCTGCCGTGATGGGGATCGGTCCCGTGCCCGCGGTGCGCAAGGCGCTCGCGCGCGCCGGCCTGCGGGTCGCGGACTTGGACCTGGTGGAGCTGAACGAGGCCTTCGCGAGCCAGGTGCTGGCGTGCGTGCGGGAGCTGGGGTTGGACCTGGAGCGGGTGAACGTGAACGGCGGGGCCATCGCCCTGGGACACCCCCTCGGCGCCTCCGGCGCGCGGCTGCTGGGCCACCTGTGCTGGGAGATGCAGCGGCGTGAGGCCCGCTACGGGCTCGCGACGATGTGCATCGGCGTGGGGCAGGGCATCGCGGCGGTGGTGGAGCGAGTCCCCGCTTAGGCCGGACCCGGCGGCCCGAGCGGCGCTTGGTATACTGGGACGGGTCTACGGAGAGGAGCTCGGCGTGCGGTCCCACACGATACGCGTATTGGTGCTCGTGGCCCTGGCCCTCGCGGCCTTCCAGGTGGTGTTCCAGCCGGTACGCATGGACGGCTGGCGGCCCACGTTGCAGCCGCCCCAGCCGAGGCTGCGCCTGGGACTGGACCTGCAGGGAGGGACCCGCATCGTGCTGGAGGCGGAGCGGCGGCCTGGGGTGGAGGTGACGCCGGACAAGGTGGACGCGGCCATGCGGGTGATCGAGAACCGCATCGACGCCCTGGGTGTGGCCGAGCCGGTGCTCCAGCGCCAGGGGCAAGACCGGATCATCGTGGAGTTCCCAGGCCTGCAGGACCCGCAGCGGGCCCGGGAGCTCATCGGCCGTACCGCCCTGCTGGAGTTCGTGGACACCGACCAGCAGAGCCTGCCGAAGGGGGCCGAGTGGCTGCCGGACAACCGCCGGGTGCGGCTTCCGAGCGGGCAGGTGGTGAACCTGCCGAAGAAGGTGGTGGTGACCGGCGCGGACCTGCGGGACGCGCGGGCGGAGTTCGACCAGCAGTCGCTGCAGTGGTTCGTGCGCTTCCGGTTCGGCGGGGAGGGCGCCCGCCGTTTCGAAGACCACACGGCGCGCAGCGTGGGCGAGTACCTGACCATCGTGCTGGACAA
>BEII01000119.1 GCA_002898935.1 bacterium HR32 | reverse complement strand
CTGGCCCTCGCGCTCCCGCCGTACCAGTACGCCACGGGGCGGGAGGCGCAAGTCGCGCGGGAGACCGGGCTGTTCGACAGGGTGCACGAGCCCCGCGAGGTCGTCGCGTGGACCCTCCACCTCGGGGCGGTCCGAGCCCGGTGCGTGGTGCACGTGGGCGGGGACCTGTGGTACGCGGTGCGGCTGAGCCGGCGGGCACGGTGTCCTGCGGTGGCGTACGTGGAGCGTGACCTCGTGGCACGCCGCCACCGGGCCTTCGCGTGGGTGGCGACCCACACCGAGGGGCTGGCCCGCAGGCTGGTGCAGCTCGGGGTGCCCGCGGAGAAGGTGGAGGCAGTGGGCGACCTGCGGGTGGACGCGCTGAGTGACGTGGTCGGTCCGGAAGCGGCAGACGCGGGCCGCGTCCTGCTGCTCCTGCCAGGCTCGCGGCCAAGCATCTTCCGCGACCTCACGCCCCTCATGCTGGAGGTGACCCGCCACGTGCGTGCCCGTGTTCCGGACCTCGAGGTCGCCCTGCTCCCCTCGCCCTTCCTGCCGCCAGAGCTCGTCCGCCGGGTGGTGGACGGGCAACACGTGACGGTGGCCTGGGAGGCGGACGGCCGGCGCGAGGTCCTGCGCCGGACGGCCCTGGCCCTCGTGCTCCCGGGGACGTCTAACGTGGAGCTGGGGTTGCTGGGAGTGCCCATGCTCGTGTGGTTGCCCCTGTACGACCCCTCTCGGGTGCCCCTGGAGGGCCTCGTGGAGTGGGTCTCGCGCCTGCCGGGGGTGGGCCGGGCGGTCAAGGCCGCCGCGGTGCGTAGGGGGCTAAGCCGGCTGCGCTACGTGGCGGCGGTGAACGCCATCGCGGACCTTCCGCTGGTGGAGGAGGAGGTCGGCACGGCCCCGCCCGAGGCCGTGGCGGCCCGCGTCGTGGCCCTGTTGAGGGACCCGCAACGCCTGCGGGCGATGCAAGAGGCGCTGCGCAGCCACTTCCGACGGCCGCCGGGCGCTGCGGACCGGCTGGCGCGCAGGGTCCTGGAGCTGACCTCGTGAGGGTGCCGCGGCTGCTGCGTGAGGTCGCGTGGCCACACCGCGGGCTACTGGCCGCCGCGGTGGCGTGCGTGCTCGCGGCCACCGCCGCGGGGCTCAGCGTGCCCCTGCTGTTCCGAGACCTGGTGGACCGCATCACCGCCACAGGCGACCTGGCCCTGCTCCGGCAGCTGGCGCTCTTTGGCCTTGGTGTGTTCGTGGTGCGGTCTGTGTTCCTGTACGGCCAGATCCACCTGAACTTCGCCTTCGCACACCGGGCCACCGCGGACCTCCGGGAGCGGCTGTTCGCCCGGGTCCTGCGTTGGCCCGTGGAGCGGCTGGGCACGTGGGACAGCGCGGACGTGATGTCCCGGGCCCTGCAGGACACCCAGCTGGTGCACACCCACCTCCTGGTCGGGTTGGTGGACTTTGTGGCCACCGCGGTGACGCTGCTCGGAACCGTGGTCATGCTGTTCGTGCTGGACTGGCGGCTGGCGACGGTCACCTTCGCCATCCTGCCGGGCACCGCGGTCCTGGCGCGCCACTTCGGCGGTCAGATCCAGCAGGCCTCCGCTGTCGCGCAGCGGCGGGTGGCGGAGCTGGCAGGCCGGGTGAGGGACGTGGTGGCGGGTGCCCGCATCGTCCGGGCCTTCGTGCAGGAGCATAGAGAGGAAGGGCTGTTCGCCTCCGAGAACCGGAGGCTGCTGCGCGACCAGCTGCGGATCGCGCGGCTCGTGGCCCTGGAGGTGTCCGCCATGAGCCTCGCGACCGCGGCGGGGCTCATCGCCTTCCTGTGGGTCGGCGGGCAGCTGGTGGCGGCGCGGCTGATGACGCCCGGGGAGCTGGTGGCGTTCATCGCGTACGTGGCCATGGCCATCGAGCCCGGCGTGAATCTGACCCGCCTGTACAGCCACGCACGCCAGGCGGTGGCGGCCCTCGACCGGGTGGACGAGATCCTGCGCGTGCCGGTGGTCACGGACCCCTCGGGCGCGCGGGACCTGGAGGGGCCGCTCGGCGAGGTGGCGTTCGAGGACGTGTGGTTCGCCTACGAACCGGGGCGGTGGGCCCTGCGGGCGGTGGACCTCCGCATCCGGCCCGGCGAACACGTGGCGTTGGTGGGGCCGAGCGGTGCCGGGAAGAGTTCCCTCGTGAACTTGCTCCTGCGCTTCTACGACCCCACCCGTGGCCGGATCACCGTGGGCGGGGTGGACCTGCGGGAGGTCCGGACGGCCTCCCTGCGCCGCCGCATCGCCTACGTGCCGCAGGAGACGGTACTGTTCGCGGGCACCGTGCGGGAGAACATCGCGTACGGGCGCCCTGACGCACCCCTGGAGGAGGTGGTGCGCGCGGCGGTGGCCGCGAACGCGGACGGCTTCATCCGAGCCCTGCCGCGCGGGTACGACACCCCGCTGGGCGAGGGAGGGCTCAACCTGTCCGGCGGGCAGCGGCAGCGGATCGCCATCGCGCGGGCGCTGCTCCTGGACCCGGACCTCATCGTGCTGGACGAGGCCACCTCCTCCCTGGACACGGAGTCCGAGGCGTCGGTGCAGGAGGCGATCGAGCGGCTCATGGCCGGGAGGACCGCGCTCATCATCGCCCACCGCCTGAGTACGGTCCGGCGGGCACACCGGATCGTGGTGCTGTCCGACGGCCGCGTGGTGCAGGAAGGCACCTACGAGTCGCTGATGGCGCAGGGTGGACCGTTCCGGGCCCTGGCGGCGGGCCAGCTCCTTCCCGAGCCGGCCGCCCAGCCGCTTCCGAGGTGAGCGCGGTGCGGCTGTCGGTGGTGGTCCCCACGTACAACCGAGCGGAGGTGTTGCGGGTCTGCCTGGCGAGCCTCGCGGCGCAGACCTACCCGCGGGACCGGTTCGAGGTACTCGTGGTGGACGACGGGTCCACGGACGACACCCCGGAGGTGGTACGGTCCTTCGAGGTGCACCTGCCCGTGCGGTACCTGCGGCAGGCGGCCAACCGGGGACGGGCGGCGGCGCGAAACCGTGGGATCCAGCAGGCGCGCGGAGACGTGGTGGTGTTCGTGGACAGCGACGTCTTCCCGGTCCCGGGGTTTCTTGCGGCTCACGCGGAGATCCACGCGCGGTCCGACCGGGCCGTGGGTCGCGGGCCGCTGCTGCTGACCCACCACCTCGACGACCCCTTCGGCAGGCCTCCGCTGCTTCCGGACCCCTCGCCGGCGTTCCTCGACACCGCCAACGCCTCGGTGCGGCGGGAACACCTCCTCGCCGTGGGTGGTTTCGACGAGGGCTTCCGCCACTACGGCTGGGAGGACGCGGACTTGGGGATTCGCCTGCGGAAGGCGGGACTGCGGCGGGTGTTCTCGCGCCGCGCCCTCGCGTACCACTACCAGCCCCCGACCACACCCGAAGACCTGCCTGAGGTCCTCGAGGAGCTGCTGCGCAAGGAGGAGGAGCGGGCCCGTATGGCAGTGCGGTTCCTGCGCAAGCACCCTGGGTTCGGCAGCCGCGTGGTCACACAGCTCACCCCGCTGCACTCCTTGGTGGCGTTCCTCCTCACGGCGGGCGGGGCGGTCAACGAGCGGAACCTCCACTCGGTGCTGGCGCGCCTGCGCAGCGGCCGGCTCCGGCACGTGGTCCTCCGCGCTGCCCTCAGCAGGCACTACCAGAACGTGTTGTGGCGCGAATGGGTGGAGCTGTCCCGGCGGACCGCCTGAGGCGCCTGGGCGCCCAGGGCGCGGTGCGGTGGGACCGGTTGCGCGCTGGGCTCCTGTGCGCCACCGCGGCCCTGCTGCCTGCGGGCTACGTGCTCGCCGCCGGGGTCCCCTTGCTGCTGGTCTGGTTCGCGGAGTGCGCGGCCCTTCGCCGGCCGCCGTGGGAGCGCACGCCCGTCGACGGGATCTTGGCCCTGTGGGTCGGCTGGGTGGTGCTGTCCGCGCTGGCTTCACCCCACCGGGACCTGGCGCTCGGCAACGCCCTGCTGCTCGCGCTGGGTGCGACGGCCGGCCTCGCCCCGCTCACGGGCACTCTGCGGGATCAGGAGGGCTTCCGCAGGCCGCTGTACTGGGCGTGGGCAGCCGGCGGGGCTCTGGGTGGACTCTGGGTGGTTTTGCGGGTCGTGCAGGGCGCGCCCCGCGGGGACTTGCCGCAGCTGGGCTGGAACGCGGCCGGGACGGTGCTCGCGGCCGCTTCCGTGCTCGGCCTCGCGCTCGCGGGCAGCGGCGGCCGCCGGGCGCTCCTACTTGGGGCCGCCGCCCAGGCGTTGGCACTGGCAGGGCTCGTGGGGACCCTGAGCCGGGGCGCCTGGCTGGGCTGGGCCGCCGGCGTCCTCTGCCTGGCGCCCTGGCTTGGAGCCCGGGCGCGGTACGCGGTCTTCGGCGCGGCCGCGGCGGTCACCCTGGCGGTGGCCGCTCACCCGGGTCTCCGGGACCGGGCACTCAGCGCCCTGGAACCCGAGCGCAACCAGGACCGCCTCATGCTGTGGCGGGCCTCTGTGCGCATGCTGGCAGACCACCCGTGGTTCGGGGTTGGGTTCGGCGCCTTCGTGCGGGAGTACCCGAAGTACCGCGTGCCCGAGGACCCCAACGTCGCTCCGCCCTTCGCCCACAACCTCCCCCTGAGCCTCGCGGTGGAGACCGGCCTCCCGGGCGTGGCGCTGTTCGCAGCGTTGGTGGTCCGCGTAGTGCAGCTCGGCCTCGCGCACGCGACGCGCGCTCCGCCTAGGGAAGCTCTCCTGCAAGGGGCCGGGCTCGCGTCCCTGGCCGCGGTGATGGTGCACCAGTTGGTGGACGGCACCCTCCAGTCGTTCCACCTGGGGTTCGCGTTTTGGTTCCTGGTGGCCTGTGTCCTGCCGGGCCTCCGGGAGGAGGGACGGCGCACGTGACCCGCATCTCCGTCGTCGTACCCGCGCACAACGCGGCTCCGGTGCTCGGCACCACGCTGGAGCGCCTCGCGGTGCAGGAGTACCCCAGGGACCGATACGAAGTGGTCGTGCTGGACGACGGCTCCACAGACCACACCCGGGAGGTGGCCGAGCGGGCGGCCGCAAGGGTGCCGCTCCGCTACGTGTACCAGCCACGGCGGGGCCGGGCGGCCGCGCGCAACGCAGGCGCCCGGGCCGCGCGGTACGAGGTGCTGCTGTTCCTGGACGCGGACGTCTGGGCCGAGCCGCAGCTGCTGGCCGCCCACGCCCGCCACCACCGGGACGCTGGGCGCGTGGGGGTCCAGGGCCCGAGCCTGACGCACCCCGACAGCAAGCGGACTCCCTTCATGGAAGTGAAGGAGATGTTCCCCGACCTGACGCCGCGGCGGGCACACGACCTGTCGCCCTACCACGTGATCACGCGCAACTTCTCCGTCCGGGCGGAGGACCTTTGGGCCGTGGGCGGGTTCGACGAGTCGTTCGCGGGCTATGGGTGGGAGGACATCGAGCTGGGCCTGCGCCTGCGGCGGGCAGGCGTGCGGCTGCGGTGGGAGCCCCAGGCCCGGACGTGGCACTACCACGTGGAGGACCTGGAAACCGCGCGGGCCAAGCAGGTGGAGGCGGGCCGCGGAGCCGTGTACTTCTGGACCAAGCACGGCCGGCCCTTCGGCCTGGGGATGTTCCTGGAGCTGCACCCGCTGCTGCGGCCGCTGAAGTGGCTCGTGTACCGCAGCGGCCTGCTGACCCCCGGGGTACGGGCCGTGCTGCGGGCCGCCGAGCGGGCCTTGGTGTCGTCCTCCGGGCTGCGGCGCAAGGTGTGGCTCGCGGTGGCCAGCGAGTGCTACAACCACCTGTTGTGGCACGGGTACTACGAAGGGGTTTGGGCAGCGCTCGGAGAGAGCCAGATGCAGGAGGGGCGGTGAAGGTGTCCGGCGGTTCCGAGGACACCCCGCGCGTGCTGCTGGTGTCCAACGGGTACGGGGAAGACCTCATGGGCGCCGCCCTCGCCCGTGCCCCGCAGGACCGCGGCGCCGCGGTGGTGGCGTACCCGCTGGTGGGCCTGGGCCACGCGTATGAGGCCGCACGTGTTCTTTTGCTCGACCCGCGGCGAACACTTCC
>BEII01000118.1 GCA_002898935.1 bacterium HR32 | reverse complement strand
GAACGCGAGGTCCACGAAGAACTTGCCGGCGCCGGACTGCTCGAGGAACGACCCGTAGATGGTGAACAGAATGATGAAGCTCGCGGACACGTCCAGGGGAACGCCGAAGATGCCCTCGAGCCCCACGTACAGGTGGCCGATGACGCGGTCCAGGTCGTAGCCGCGGTGGGTCCAGGGCTCGGGCAGCAGGTGGCCGTAAAAGGCGTAGAAAAGGAAGGCCACCGCCAGCAGGACCAGCGGCCGACCGGTGGTCCGACGGGTGGCCTCCAAGACCGCCACCACCGTCAGGGTGCCGAAGACGAGGTCGTAGGGGTTGGGCACCACCTGCCGGTACACGAACTGCTCGAAGTCCCAGAACACCCAGCCCAGCCCCAGGACCGAGAGGAGCACGAAGGCCACGTCCACCGGGTGGATGCGGCGCTCCGCCCCCCGCCACCCGGGGTACAGCAAAAACACCAGGACGAGGACCAGCAGCAAGTGCCGGGTGAGGTGCAGCTGCCGGATGTACGGCGCCTGGGCGGCCCACAGGTGATACAGGGAGGTGAACACCGCGAGCGCGGTCACGGCCACGCCCACAGGGCCGGTGAGCTTCCGGGTGGCGCCCTCGAACCGCTCGATGAGTTCCTCGACGGGCTGCGTCATCGGCCCTTCCACACCTCCCGCAGCGTGCGCACGGCGCCCAGCCCGACCCACGCGGCCGGGGCGCGGACCGCCCGCAACCGCACGCGGTGGCCCTCGCGGTCCCGGTGCAGGGGTAACGTCAAGGAGTCCAACAGCAGCGTGCGCTCGCCCGTCGCGGTGGCCCGCACCACGAGCTCGCCGAAGCGCTGGCGGATGCCGCGGACGGCGTAGAGTTCGCCTGCGCGCGACGGCCGCTGCGGAAGCCCGTAGTACTCCAGGGCGGCCTCCTGCTCTGCCTCCAGCGCCTCCAGGACGAGCTCACCGCCCGCCAGCCGGAAGTGCTCCCAAACCGTGCCGCCATAGACGGAGTGGCGGTAGCGCAGGCGGAAGCGCTCCGCAGGGTACAGGGCGACCGCCCGGTTCCGGTCCAGGTCCACGACCTCCAGGGCCCGGACCGGCCACAGGGCCGCACCCAGCCCGCCCAGGGGCAGGAGCACGCGCAGCAGCGCGCGCGCCCCCACAGCCCGCGCGCCCGGACGACCCCCTAGAACCCCGGCACGCCCCGCTCCCGGTAGTAGCGGGCGGCCCCGGGGTGGAAGGGGATGGGGGTGCGCCCCGTGATGCGGAGCAGCGTGATGTTCTTCGCCTCCGCGTGCACCGTCTCCAGCTCCGCCTTGCGCTCGAAGATCAGGCGCGTGATCCGATACGCCAGCTCCTCCGGAAAGTCCTGGTGCACCACCAACAGGTTGGCGACCCCGATGGTGGGCACCGGCTGGTCCATCCCGGGGTACACCACCCGGGAGATCACGGCCCGGAAATACAGGGGCCCGAACTCCTTGCGCAGGGGCTCCACCAGGTCGTCCATGGGCACGATCTTGGCGCGGATCCCGGGCGTGCTGGCGAGGTCTAGGACGGCCGGGGTGGGAAGTCCTCCGCTCCAGAAGAACGCGTCAATCTTGCGGTCGCGCAGCGCGTCCGCCGAGGGCGCCACACCCAGCCGCTCCTTGCGGATATCCCGGTCCGGGTCGATCCCCGCCACCCGCAGGATCCGCAGGGCGGTGACCTCGGTGCCGCTGCCGGGCGAACCCACGGACACCCGCTTGCCGCGCAAGTCGGCCACCCGGTTGATGCCCGTCCCCTCCAGCGTGACCAGGTGGTTGTAGTTGTCGTAGATGGGGGCGAGCACGCGGACGGGGATGGGCGTGCCGCGGAAGTCCGCGAGCCCTCGCCAGGCGTCGTAGGCGGTGTCGTTGAGGGTGAAGGCGAGGTCCGCACGCTTGGCGCCGATCAGCCGCATGTTGTCCACGGAGGCGCTGGTGACCTCCGCGGTGGCCTGCACACCCGGGATGTGCTGGGAGATCAGGCGCGCGAGACCCCCGCCGAGGACGAAGTACACGCCGCCCGTGCCACCCGTGGCGATGGAGATGCGGCGTACCGTGGGCGCCGCTGCCGCCCCGGCAGCCAGGAGTGTGGCCACGAGCAGCGCCCCGCAGAGCCGTCTGAGTACACCCATGGTTTCCCCCCTCGCTCGGTCGTCTACCGCCGTGTTCGACGGCCGAGGGGTGGCTTCCTCCGGGGCCGGTGCGCCGCGGTCGCGGGAGGTTTACCATGGGGGGCGGAGCCAAGGCGCAGGGGGCGTTCGGTGAGCGCGCGCGGACCCTATCGCGAGTGGGAGGAGACGTTCGAAGCCTTCGGGGCGGTGTACCGCTTCGCGTTCCGAGGCCCGGTGGAGGAGCCCGCGCGGTGGGAGGTCGCCATCCTGGACGCGGACGGGGTGGCCGTGGTACCCCGCAGAGTCCGCGGACGGACCGAGGACGAGGCCCGGTGGCGGGCGGAGGAGACGGTGCAGACGTGGGTGTCGGTCCGCCGCCTGCACGCCGCGGCCGCCCGGGCTGCGGCCCGCGTGGCGCCGGGTTCTGAGGTGGTCGTTCACGAACGGGCCGGCGAGGTGGAGGTGGACCTCACCGGTCCGTGGGGGTTGCGGGCGCCGTTCCTGGCCACCCGGGAGGACGTGGTGAGCCCGGACTGCAGCGAGGAAGAGTGGGAGGCAAGATTCGAGGCGCACCTCCACTCCCACGCGGTCAGGCTGGGGTGACCACCCGGTGCAGGCCCGGACGGGCCTGCACTCCCGGTTCCGCAGACCCCCTCACCCGAGCGGGCTGTCGTCCTCCGACTCGGGAGGGTTCGAGGTGATGCCCCGCTTCGGGGAACGGTCGGGGGATTTCGAAAACCCAGCCTGCGGAGTCGCGGTGCGCCGGTGGAGACCAGCAGGGAAGACGGGCAGTTGGGAGCACGCCTCGTCCTTCACCGCGGGACCTGCTTCTTCTCGAAGTACCGGAGGTAGCCGAGGACGTTCATCCGGTGGTTGGCCGCCACCTCCTGGCGCTGCGCCACTTCCGGGCCGCAGCGCGACTCCACCTCGGGCTGGAGGTAGCCCCGAAGGCGCTCGGTGAGCCGGTCCACGTCTTCCCCGGCGGTCCACCCCTCCCACAGCAACCGCTCCACCTCCCGGAGCCGCCGTCTGAGTTCCTGCAGGACCGCGGTAGGGTCGTCTCGGACGCCGAAGTGAGTGAGGCAGAGCCGCCGGACAGGGAGGACCTCCAGACGGTCCAAGGTCTGCTCCCAGGCTTCCAGGTCCAGCTCCGGCGGCGGCGTGGGAGGCCGGACCACGGGGCAGCCGGGCAGGGCCACCCCCGCGGCGTCACCGGTGAAGGCCATCCCGGCCTCGCGGTCCACGTAGACGTGGTGGTGGTTCGCGTGGCCGGGTGTGTCTACCGCGGTGAGCGAACGGCCCCCGCACTCGAAGACGTCGCCGTCGGACAGCGGTACGATCCGGTCTGCGGGGACGGGCACCACCTCGCCCCACAGCGTGTCCATGCGGTCGCCGTAGATCCGGGCCGCACTGCGCAGGAGGCGGCTCGGGTCCACCAGGTGCGGGGCACCGACCCGGTGTACGAACACCCGCAGGCGCGGGTTGCGCCGGCAGAGCGCCCCCACGGCGCCCGCGTGGTCAAGGTGGATGTGGGTGACCGCCACCGCAGCGAGGTCCTCCAGGGCGAGCCCGCACGCACGCAGTCCTTCCTCCAGGTTCGCAAGGCAGCTCGTGGGCCCGGTCTCCACCAGTGCAGGCGGGTCCCCCTCCAACAGGTAACTCCCGAGGACCTCCGGGTGCCCGAACCCAAGGTCGATGAGGACGGTACGTTCTTCCACACGCCGCGTGCGGCTCACGTCAGGCCACCTACCGGCCGGTACCTGACGGGGACGGAGCCGTCGCGGGCAGCTCGTCCCTCCTGGACCAGACGTTCGAGGTGTGCCGCGGCCTCGCCCACCGCAAGCGGGAGCGGAACTTGCGGCAGCCCGTCTCGCTCCTGGAAGTGCTCTGCGAACAGCCGGCGCGCCAGCTCGAAGGCCGTGCACCCCTGGGGCGGAAGCAGCTCCCAGGCCGCGTGCAGCCGCGCGCGGTGGTGTTCCAGCAGCTCGTCCACCCGCTCGGCCCACCCGCGGAACGGGTCCCCGTGCCCCGGGTAGGCGGTACGCACCGGCAGGTCCCGTACCGCACGGAGGGAGGCCAGGTAGTCGCCGAGGGGATCCGGCCGGGCCTCCGGGTAGAGGGAGATGTTGGGCGAGATGTCCGGGAGCACGTGGTCGCCGCAGAACAGGCGGCCCTGCGAGTCCAACAGGACCATGTGGCCGTCGCTGTGGCCCGGCGTCCAACGCACCTGCACTCGGAAGCCGTCCAGCTCGAACACTTCGCCGTCGCGCACCGTGCGGGCCGGCCCGAAGGGCGAGACGAGGTCGCGGAGTCGCTCGGCCTGCCGGGCCGCTTCGTCCACCCACACGGGTGGTGTTCCGTGTAGGCGCAACATTCCCGTGATGGCCCGCACCCGGCTGGCGGGGTCCTCCGCCCAGATCCGCCGCGCCACCGGTTCCTCCCGGTCGAGGAAGTAAACCTCAGCGCCCGTGTGCTGCTGCAGCACGCCCGCGAGGCCCACGTGGTCGGGGTGCGCGTGCGTCACGACCACGGCCCGCAGCGACCGCAGGGTCAGGCCCAGGGCGCCGAAACCCTCCTCCAGCAGCGCGAGCGCCTCTGGGGTGCGCAGGCCGCTGTCGACCAGCACGGCGCCGGTGGCGGTGCGGATCCCGTACACGTTCACCCACCCGAGGGGGAAAGGCACGGGAAGCCGCACCCGCACCAGGTCGGGTGCGAGGACTTCTACGGACAACATTTCCTCCGGTTGCGGGCAAGCGCCGCCTGTCCTGCGTGCAGTGTAGCCACCCGCGTACGGCAGGGCAAGCGCCGCCGGAGCGGGAAATCCTTGCGTGTGGTCGTCGCAGACCCCGTAGTGGCGCACCGGGTTTGCCTCGGCGTAATCGAGGCGGACGGTGTTCTGGTCCTGCCGAGCGAGGAGTCGGTGGTCCGTGATCTGGAAGAGCTGGCGGCGAGGGTGCGCGAGCGCTACGCGGGCCGGCCGCCGGCAGAGGTGGAGGCCCTGCAGCCCGCGCGGGAACTCTACCGCCGTACGGGCGAGGACCCCACGAAGACCCGGCCTTCCTCCGAGGCGCTGTTCCGGCGCGCCCTGCGCGGGCAGCGCATGTCCCAGGTGAACAGCCTGGTGGACCTGTGCAACCTGTGTTCGCTGGAGTTCCTGCTGCCCATCGGGCTGTACGACCGAGACCGCCTGCGGGGGGCCGTGGAGGTGCGGTTGGGCCGGCCGGGGGAGGCGTACGCGTCGTTGGGCAAAGGGCTCTTCCGGGCCGAGGGACGGCTGGTGGTCTGCGACGCTGACGGCCCCTTCGGAAGCCCCACCAACGACTCCGCGCGCACCGCGATCACCGAGCGTACGCGGAACGTGCTGCTGGTGGTGTTCGCGCCCGCCTCCTACCCCCGACGCCGTATGGTGGAGCACACGGAGGTCGTGGCGACGCGGCTGCGGACCGTCGTGGGGGCGGAGGACACCCGCACCGAGGTCCTGGGGGGCGCCTGAGGCTCAGGAGAGAGGTCGCACCCGGTCCACTAGGTCGTCGCACTGCCTTTGGCCTTCGCGCCACCGGTCCAGGGGCTTGGCGCACACCGCGTGCACGAGGCGGTCCGGCAGCACGAACAGAACCCCCACCGCGGCCCACTGGCCTGTGAGGGCGCTGCCGGTCCCCTCGAACCGGTAGCGGGGTGGGTCCGCCCCCTCCTCCCGCTGGAACTTCGCCACCCCGTGGAAGGGCAGTACCGAAAAGGCTTCCTGGCGCAGGGCGTCGTCGTGGGTCGGCGGCCGGCCCGGCAGCACGCGCACCCTGAGGAACTCCGTGTAACGAAGCGGGTCTGGCTCCGGGGTCTCGCGGCTCGGCACCACCTGCAGCCAGCGGCCGTCCCCGGACCGCAGGACGTGCCAGCCCTGGGGGTGTTCCAGCGCT
>BEII01000117.1 GCA_002898935.1 bacterium HR32 | reverse complement strand
CGGCCGTAGCCTACCGGGGCGGGGTCCCTCCGTCAAGGCGCGCGGGCGAGATCGCGCAAGCGGACGAACTGAACCCCCATCCGTTCGAGCTCCGGTGCCGTCTCCGCCACCACCGCGGCGGTGTGCGGCCGGTTCGCGTGACCGATGCCGACCGCGTGGCCGTCCCGCAGTGCCTGCTCCGCGAGCCGCCGGAGCTGCAGCCGCACCGCTTCCGGGGAAGGGTCGTTGTCCAAGAACACCGCCCGCCGCAGGCTCGGGACACCGACCTCCCGCGCCACCTGTTCCACCGCCGTGGCTGGCGTGGTGCGAGAGTCGAGGAAGAACAGACGGTGCTCGCGGACCACCCGTAAGACCGCCCGCAGTACCCGAGGGTCCTGGGTGGCCCGGGACCCCATGTGGTTGTTGACCCCCACCGCACCCGGCACGGCCCGCAGAGCCTGCTGTACCACTTCCGAGATCTCCTCTTCCGTCATCGTCACCCGCACCGCCAGCGGGCCCAGGCGGCCCGCCTGATGGGGGTCGTCGGGTTCCATGGGCAGGTGTACCAGGACGTCCAGCCCCGCCGCCGCCGCGCGGCGGGCCAGCTCCTCGGAGTGGGGGAGCCCCGGCAGGACGACCAGCGCCACCGGCCTTCCGATCGCGAGCGCGCGGTCCAGCTCCGCGAGGTGCATGCCGGCGTCGTCCAGGACCACGGCCACCCGCGCGGCGGCCTGCCCTGCGGCCGGCTCCAGGCGTATCCGCAGGACGGGTAGCACGCGGCCGGTGTGCTCCAGCCCGAACTCCAGCACCTGTGCGGTGCCCTCCGGCCTGCTGGCGACCAGCACTCCGTCCGCGTCCTCGGCGGCTTGGACCAACTTGCCCGTGACCACCTTCACGTTGGCACCCTGGGGTAAAGCCACTCGGTAGGCGCGGTGCTGCCACCGCAACCTTCCATCGGTCCGCAGCTCGGAGGTGATCTCCTCGGGCCGCGGACCGCCCAGTAGGCTCGCCAGGATGCGCGCGCGCAGCCGCTGTGCTTCCGGTTCCAGGTCCACCGCGGCGGGCGTGGGCGTGGACGCAGCAGGCTCGCGGCTAGGAGAAGGCGTCGGCCGGGCCGGGCGCGGCGCGGGAGGCCGCGTGCAGGCGAAGGCGACGGCCGCGGCCCCGGTGGCGGCCACCAACCACCACGCCCACGGTGCGGGGGGCTTGCCCCTGGCCTTGTGCGGGGTCCTTCGGCGGCCCACGGCTAGCGGGAGCGCAGGACCTCCAGCGCCCTGCGCAGCTGCTCCAGCCGGATGGCTTCCACCTCCCGGTCGCTCTTGCCCTCCACGCGGTCACCGGCGACCACGTCCGGCTGGATCCCCTTCTGGTGGATGTCACGGCGCTTGGGCGTCAGGTACTTGGCGGTCGTGATGGTGGCGCCCCGGCCGCCCGGGAGGTCCACCACCGACGTGATGACTCCCTTTCCGAAGGTCCGCTGCCCGACAAGGGTGGCCACGCCCGTGTCCTGCAGGGCCCCGGCCACGATCTCCGCACAAGACGCGGTCCCCTCGTTCACCAGGACCACCACCGGGGCGCGGTACTTCTCCCGCGGCGTGGCGTTCACCGTGCGGGTGCGGCCGTCCCGGTCCACCTCGTGCACGATGGGACCGGTGGGCACGAACCAGTCCGCCACCTGGGTGCATTGGTCCACGAGTCCACCCGGGTTGAACCGCAGGTCGAGGACGAGGCCGCGAGCCCCCTGTGCCTGCGCCCGGCGCAGGGCCGCAGAGAACCGCTCCGCGGTGTCCTGGTTGAAGGCGAGGACGCGCACGTAGGCTGCCTGCGCCCGGCGGACCAGTTCCCGCTCCGCCTCGGTCAGCGACTCCTCCCCCTGCACGCTCGTCACCTCGATCCGCTGCCGGGTGATGGTGACCTCGAACGTGCTCTGCCCGCGCTGCACACGAAGCCGGACCCGAGACCCCTGCGGGCCGCGAATGCGGGCCACGGCCTCCTCGATGGGCATGTCCCGGGTGGGGACCCCGTCCACGTGGGTGATCCAGTCCCCGGCCCGCAGCCCTGCGCGGGCCGCGGGCGTGTCCGGGATGGGGGCCACCACCAGGAGGCGCGTCTCCTTCTTCTCGATGAAGATGCCCACGCCGAAGAAGTAACCGCGGAAGTCCTCGCGGAATCTCCGGTAGCCCTGCTCGTCGAAGAACGCGGTGTAGGGGTCGCCCAGGGCCTGCAGCATGCCCCGCGCGGCGCCGTCGTACAGCTTGCGCCAGTCCAGGTTGCGGTTCAGGTGGTGACGCTGCAGCTGGTCCGCCAGCACCTGCAGCATCCGCTGGCCCTCGGACCGCGCGTCCGCCGCAGATGCCTGCCGCGAGCCCAGGGCGTAGCCCGCGGAGAACACCAGGGCCAGCACCGCCACCGCCAGCAACACGCCAACGCCCGCGTTGCGCCGCATCCCGCCACCTCGCGCAGAGCTCCTAGCCGTCACCCAGGGGGTCCACCGGCCGCCCATCCACCCGGATCTCGAAGTGCAGGTGCGGCCCGGTGCTGTAGCCCGTGCTCCCCACGCGGCCGATCACCTGCCCGAGCGCCACCCGCTGGCCCACCACGACCCCGATGGAGGACAGGTGGCCGTAGAGGGTGGTGACGCCGCCGCCGTGGTCCAGCACGACCAGTTTACCGTACCCGCCGAACCAGCCCGCGAACAGCACCGTGCCCGGTGCCGCCGCGCGCACCGGCGTGCCCCATGGCGCTGCGATGTCCACCCCGTTGTGCATGCGCACCACCCCGAAGATGGGGTGCCGGCGCAGCCCGAACCCAGAGCTCAACGCTCCCCGGGCTGGCCACAGGAGGCCGCTGCGCAGGCGCAGACCCAGCCGGCCGGTCCCGGGGGGTGAGGCCAGCCGCCGGATCAGAGCTTCCAGCTGACGGGACTCCTCCTCCAGCTCGGCCGCCAGGCGCTCGTAGGAAACCCGCTCCCGCTGGACCCGCTCGAGCAGCGCCCGCTTCCGCGACTCCTCTACCGCGAGGGCGCGGCGGCGCTCGATCACCTGAACCCGGAGCGCCTCCACCTCCGTCCGTTCCTGCGACAGGCGGGCCCGCAGTGCCTCCCACTTCTGCCGCTGCTCTGCGGTGCGCTCCACGAGGGACGCGTCTGCCCGGACCAGGCGGCCCAGGAACTCGAAGCGGGTGATGAACTCCGCGAAGTCGGTGCTCGCGAGCAGCACGTCCACGTACGCAGCCCGACCCCACCGGTGGATGGCGCGCAGCCGTAAGCTCAGCCGGCGTTGCAGCGCCTCCAGCCGCGCCCGCGCCTGCTCCTCCTCCGCGCGGGTGGCGGCCTCCCGGGCGCGGAGAGCCCGCAGCCGACGCTCCAGCGCCCGCAGCTCCGCCTGCACGCGGTCGCGGGTCTGTTCGATCTGCTGGAGCTCTCCCAGCACGCTGCGCTCGCTGCGCCGTGCCAGCTGGAGCTCCCGCCGCGTGAGCTCCAGCTGGTGCCGGACCCGCTCCAGCTCCCGCCGACGGTCCTCCAGGGCCGTCCCCGCAGCGGGAGGCTGCGCCAGCAGGACGACGAGCGCCGCAACGAGGAAGGGGAGCTGGGGGCCGTTCACAGCCGCACGTACCGCGCCACGGAGGCCGCACTCCCCACAAGACCCACCACCACACCCGCCCCGAGCACCACCCCCAGCAGCGGCAGGGCCGCGCGGTCCCAGGGGACGAGGGGGAGGAAGGGCCACGTCCTCGCGAGGTGGGTCACGGCGACGCCGTAGATGCCCAGGGACAGCGCGCACGCCACGAGCCCGCCCGCGAGCCCGTGCAGCGTGCCTTCCACCAGGAACGGCCAACGGATGAAGGACGCCGTGGCGCCCACGAGCCGCATGATCTCGATCTCCCGCCGGCGGGCCAGGATGGTGAGACGCAGAGCGTTATAGCTGACCACCGCTGCAACCCCGGCCAAGCCCAGGGCGCCGCCGAGGCCTGCCCAGCGCACCAGACCCGTGGCCCCCAGCACCCGATCCGCCACATCTGCCCCGTACGTGACGTCCGCGACCCCGGGCAGCTGACGCAGGGCCTGCGCCAGCTCCGGCAGGTCTGCGGGCCGCTCGGGCCGGACCTCCAGGGTGTCGGGAAGGGGGTTGGCGCGCAAGGCGTCGCGGAGGGAAACCCCGCCCAGGACCCTCTCGAGCCGGCGCAGAGCCTCGTCCCGGGGTACCATCTGCACCGCCCGCACACCCCTTAGCGACCGAACCGCTTGCTGCACGGCCTCCCGCTGACGGGGCCCCACGTCCTCCTGGAGGTACACCACAGCCACCAGCTGCGAGTCCACCGCGTCCGCCAGGACCCGCAGGTTCCACAGGGCGAGCAGGGAGGAAGCGAGGGCCACCAGCGCCACGGCGGTGGTGCTCACCGCGGCCACCGTCATGAGCCCGTTGCGCCGGAACCCCAGCCAGCCCTCCCGCAGGCCGTAACCCCATGTACTCCACCGGACCCGCCCGCGCCGCGGTACGGGCCGGGGCTGGGTCGGGCGTGGGCGGTCAGGGAAGTGCGCCAGGCCTGGCATACCGGCCCCGCACTTCGTCCCGGACGACGCGGCCGTCGTTCATCTCCACCACGCGCCGACGCAGGACGTCCACCACGGTCTTGTTGTGGGTCGTCATGACCACCGTGGTGCCACGGAGGTTGATCCGCGACAGCAACTTCACGATCTCCCACGAGGTGTCCGGGTCCAGGTTGCCCGTCGGTTCGTCCGCCAGCAGGATCCGGGGGCCGTTGGCGAGAGCGCGGGCGATGCTCACCCGCTGCTGCTCCCCGCCGGACAGTTCGTGCGGAAACGCGTCCGCGCGGTCGGCCAGCCCCACCAGCTCCAGGCTCGCCCGGACCCGCCCCGGCACCCACTCCGCGGGTGTGCCCACCGCCCAGAGGGCGAAGGCCACGTTCTCGAACACCGTGCGGTTCGGCAGGAGCTTGAAGTCCTGGAACACCACCCCGAGCTCCCGCCGCAGGCGGGGGACGGCGCCCGGACGCAGGCGGTGGACCTCAAAGCCCGCCACGTGTACCCGTCCCCGGGTGGGGGCTTCGTCTCGGTACAGCAGCCGCAGGAGGGTGGACTTCCCGGTACCCGTGGGCCCCACCACGAACACGAACTCCCCTTCTTCGATGGAGAGGGAGACGTCGCGGAGGGCCACCCGACCGTTCGGGTAGACTTTGGTGACGCCGTCCAGCTCGATCAGGGCCACGTCCCCGCTCCGACGCAATGCTGCGAGTGCTCCGGTCTTACTGTTCCCTGAGGCAGGCGGCGAATCCTCCCCCGGACCAGGTCAGCGGGGCAGCAGGTCCTGCAGCGGCCAGCCCTCCAGCGCGGCCCGCAGCGCGGTGTGGGTGAGGTCCATCTGCAGCGGCGTGACCGAGACGAAGCCCGAGGCGAGGGCGTGGCTGTCCGTGTCGGGCTCGTCGGCCTCGGCCGCGGCCCGCTCGCCCACCAGCCAGTAGTACGGCCGGCCTCGGGGGTCGGTGCGCCGTTCGAGCCGGCTGCGGTAGCGGCGGGCGCTCTGCCGCGTGACGCGCACCCCGCGGATGCGGCTCGCCTCCAGGTTGGGCACGTTCACGTTCAGCAGCGCGTCCGCGGGCATGCCGCGGCGGTGGACCTCCTGTGCCAGAGCGGCGGCGAACGCCGCCGCCACCTCGTAGCGGGCCTCCCCCTCGGCGTCCACGGACACCGCGATGGCCGGGATCCCCAGGATGGCCGCCTCCATGGCCCCGGACACAGTGCCCGAATACGTGAGGTCGTGTCCAATGTTCGGCCCGAGGTTGACGCCGGAGAGGACCACGTCCGGCCGTGCTTCCAGCAGTGCGTACACCGCGAGCAGCACGCAGTCCGCCGGTGTGCCGGTGGCGGCCCAAGCGGCGGCCCGAGCACCGGGGATGCGGGCGGGGAAGGCCCGCAGGGGCTTGTGGAGGGTGATGGCGTGGCCGCTGGCGGAGCGGTCGTGGTGCGGGGCCACCACCGCCACCTCGCCCACCCGCTCGCAGGCCCGTACCAGGGCGTGCAAACCCTCTGCCTCGATCCCGTCGTCGTTGGTGACCAGGATGCGCACCGCGGGCTATCCGGCGGCCACCGACTCCTGCACCCACCGTTCGT